>JABDFM010000030.1:0-203 GCA_013286565.1 Bacteroidota bacterium | reverse complement strand
TACCTTACCAATTAAACCGTTAATTGGGTTTGGATCACGTGCGGTGGTTAATTGATCACCGTTTACGGTTTGAATTGAATAACCAATACGGCGGGTTTCCTTTTTAACGCCTAATGCAGTAACAACTACTTCATTAAGCGATTTGCTATCAGGCACTAATGAAATATTGTAGTTGGTTTGTGCAGCCACTGTTACCTCCTGGG
>JABDFM010000029.1 GCA_013286565.1 Bacteroidota bacterium | reverse complement strand
AATTGTTCAATAAGAGATCGTTTTGTACACATTAATTACGGCAGCCAACTCAGCGGAGGCGCACAGGCTGAAAAATACTTTAGGTTCAGTACACGTTTTATTAGGTGACTACCTGGAACTGCCCGAATTATTAGTTCGATCAGGTAAAGTACTCCGGTTACCAGATCCTCAAAATATCGCCTATACCCATAAAATGCTTGCTTTATGCCTGGATTTGGATATCGATACCATATACGTATTACGGGAACAAGAAAAGCAATTGTTGTTGAACGATGGGCAGTTATTTTATGAATATAACATCATCATAAAGATAATTGATAATGAAATATAGCGACATTGACCCCCGAAAAAATGCTTTTATTTTTGAGCTGGATAATGTTCTTTATCCCGAAAAAGACTATTTGTACCAGGTTTATTATCTTTTTACCAGTTTTTTGGAATATACTGAGTTAATAAACGCTAAAGACGCAACTAATTTGATGATAAATACGTATTTAAGTGAGGGAGCGGATGCTGTTTTTGATCGTTTAAAGGACGAGTTGGAAATTGACGAAAAGTACCGGTATAATTTCAATCATTTAAATAAAACAGCCAAGCTGCCACTGAAACTTTTGCTTCATCAGGAGATGCTTAATTTGCTGCAGGAAATAGTGATAGACCGCAAAAAGATATTTATAGTAACAAATGGTGATCCAGGTCAACAGCTGAATAAGATCAAACAGGCAGAATGGAATGGATTGGAGCCTTACCTGATTTGTTATTTTGCAAATGAGACAGCACCTAAACCCGGAACCGATAGTATTGATCTGTTAATAAAAGATCATAATTTACAACGGAGAAATATGATAATGATAGGAAATTCAGAGATAGATGCTCAATGTGCTGAAGCTTCGGGGATAGATTATATGAGTGCTGAATCAAATGAGTCATCAAAAAGTATAACCATAACAAATTGATGTATATTTCGTTAGGATAAAAATATTTTCGACAATTAATATTAACCAAATAAATATGAAAAAATTATTTTACTCACTCCTGGTAATTTCAACATTACTAGTTCCTGCCTGTAGCAGCAAAAAGTCATCAAACCCAGACCCTACAGAGCCAACTAAAACGGGATCAGCGCTCGACCAGATGAGGGATTCGGTATGGCTATATGAGAAAGAGGATTATTTATGGCATGCAGCAATCCCGAGTTATGCTGCATTTGATCCCCGGGGATCAAAATATACAGCAGGTGATGCTTTTACTACATTAAAGAATGAATCGGATCGCCTTTCCCAATATGCGATAAATCCAGCAACAAACCCACCTGAGCCTTATGAGTATTATGCACCGAGTCCGGGGCATGCTAAATATTCATTCATTGATAATGGAACAGTTGCGGCTGAATTAAATGGCACAAAAGGCGACTTTGGCTTTGATTTTGACTGGGATACGGTCACTGATCTACGGATAATATCTGTTTATCCTGGCTCACCAGCCGATCTGGCCGGTATAAAACGGGGTTACAAAATATTGACTATTAATGGCAGCCCGAATATAACTTATGATGTCTTCCCTAATGGTGACCAAACCAGCAATGATTTTAATGCTGTGATCAATGCGATCTTAAATAGTAATACGATTTCGATGACTTTGCAAAAAGGGGATGGTACCACACTTACGGTAACCAATATGGCTGTAGCCAATTATACTGTAAACCCCGTTATTACTTACAAAACGTTTAACGAGGGGTTTGGCCATATTGTTGGATATATGGTTTTTAATAGCTTTACATCTCCTGCTAATGCAGAGCCACAGCTAAATACCGCATTTGCTTATTTTACGGCACAAGGCGTTACCGACCTGGTAGTTGACCTGCGTAGCAATGGTGGCGGTGATGTTAGTACCGCTGAATATCTTGATAATTTGATCGTTCCGGCAGCCAAATCAGGTTCACTGATGTTTACCTACAACTGGACCGATAATATTCAAAATGATGCAGATCCATTACTAAATGCAGCCATTGGCCCTATACCAACGGGTTATTTTAAAGCTGCAAACCAGGTGGTTAATTTTGGTAAGGTAGGTACACTGGCCGTAAACCGGGTGTTTTTTATTATCACTTTTAGGACCGCTTCGGCAAGTGAGTTAACTATAAATAACCTCAGGCCAGAAATGGATGTTCAATATGTCGGCAATACCAGCTATGGTAAACCGGTTGGTTTTGTTAGCATCCCTTTAAATAACGGTAATTTTGACTATTACACTCCGGAATTTTCTACACTGAATTCGGCCGGCCAGGGAGGATATTATAACGGATTTACACCTGGGGCAAGTGGCTATCCAGGTGTGGAGGATGCTGATGACTTAACCAAAGACTTTGGAGACCCCACTGAGCGTTTATTGGCACATATATTAATTTACGTGCAAAAAGGTAGTTATACTTTGCCTGCTAGTTTAAACACCCCGGTTACACAAAGCCTTTTCGCTAAACAGAGAGCCCTCACCTATTCGAAAATTAGCGATCAGCATAAATTTAACGGAATGGTGTTTGACAAAAAGGTAAAAAAGAAAAGATAAGTTTTAACTTAAAGCAATAGACTAAAAGCCGAAGACAAAAGCAGTAAACATGCTTAGTTTTCGGATTTTTTATTTTGATTAATCTGCCAGTTCACGCAGATCAACAGGAACAACTCTTGATATCCCCTGTTCAACCATGGTTACCCCATAAATTACATCGGTGCAGGCGATGGTTCTTTTGTTGTGGGATACAATAATAAATTGAGAGTCGTTGGAAAACTCGCGGATGATCACATTAAACTTATCAATATTGGTATCATCCAGCGGGGCGTCAACTTCATCAAAAATACAGAAAGGGGCAGGCTTTAACAGGTAAAGCGAAAACAGGATAGCCGTGGCTGTCAGTGTTTTTTCGCCACCCGAAAGCTGATTGATAGATAACGGGCGTTTTCCTTTTGGCCTGGCAATAATATCAATATCCGATTCCAGCGGGTTTTCCGGGTCGGTCAGGATAAGGTCGCATGAATCTTCTTCGTTAAATAGTGAGCGAAATACCTTTATAAAATTTTCACGTACATTGATAAAAGCAAGCATGAATTTTTCGCGTGCTGTGTCATCAATTTCTTTTATTGTAGTTAGGAGGGAAGCTTTTGCATCGTTCAGGTCTTTTTTCTGTGCCTGGATAAATTCATAACGCTGGCTCATTTCGTTATACGCCTCAACTGCCATTGGATTGATCGGCCCAAAATCATCCAGTTGTCTTTTTAGTTTTTCTGTCCGTTCGCGCAGATCTGCCTCGCTTTCATTCACAGGCGGCTCGGTATCTAACAATTCATTTATATCGATATTAAATTCAACCGACAGCCGCTCTTTTAACGCATTCAGTTCCAGTTTTAGATTGTTCTTCTCATCTTTCAGATCGTTCTCAATTACTTCAGCCTGATCTTTTTTACGCCTTAGCGTTGTGATTTCATTTTCGCTCTCCGTGATCTTGCCCCGCCAGGTATAATATTCCTGCTCAGTCTCTTGTGTCGCTTTTTCAAGGTCTTCTTTTTGGCTGTACATTTCAACCAGGTCATCGTCTGAATGACCAGCTTGTGCCAGGTTTTCGCCGATGGCCAGTTTTACTTTTTCCAGTTCAGCGCTATTTTGAGCGATCCGGGTTTCCAGGTTTTCTTTTTGACTTTCCCGGTAATCTATATCTTTTAATAGGCCAGAAACTTTATTTTGCTGCTGGTGGAAACGGATGTTTTCCTGGTTGTAGGCATTTGATTGTACCGATATATATTCATTCAACTCATTAAAAGCCTCTTGTTTGCTTGCGAGTAAATCGTTTTGAATTTGCTTTTGCGTTTTTAGTTCGGTTACAAGCGGTTGTAATCTGAGCGTTTCATCCTTAATGCCACTTATTTTTTGCGCGATGTCTTCCTTACGGTTGCGGCTGTTCTCAATAAAGGCCTCGTATTGCTCCTGTCTTGTTTTTACGGTGACCAGCTCGGTGTTCAGCCGGTTTAGGTCTTGCTGTTGATTGGCGATCTGATCTTTTCTTCCGGAAGACCTTAATGCCTCAAGCTTGTTTTTTAATTCATCCGAGCGACTTCGCAGTTCAAATAGCATGTTATCAACAGACTTTATCTCCTTGGCAAGATTTTCTAAATTTTTTGCCCTGCCGATACGTTTGCCTTCAAAAAGCCCTACGGAACCACCAGCCATGGTAAATTTTGATTTATTGAAACGACCGCTTTTTCCGACTAAGACGATATGATCATGTATCCTGGCGTTATTCAGGTCGTTTTCAGATGAGTCGTTAACCAGGTAAACATCTTTTAATAAATGGTTGCAAAGGTTCTGGTAGCGTTTTTCAACCTCTATAACTTCTAAAGCAGGAATAGCGTTGCCTAGCACCGGTAATTTGAACAGATCGATACCTTCGCTGGAATAATTACTCAATACAAAAAACTGAGCCCTGCCTTTTGATGAATTACCAAGGAGATTAATAGCCCTGATAGCCTCGTCATAATTTTCCACTACATAATGGTTCATTAAAGGCTCCAGGTAGTTCTCAATAGCTACACGGTACTCTTCCCTGCAAAAAAGTATATCGCTGAAAAGCGGGGCGTTTTTGGCCCAGTCACTATTTTTTTTGAGGAAACGAATAGATTCGGGAAAACCTTCCAGGTTATCTACCATGCTTTTGGTCAGGTTATATTCATTCTGCCTGGCGTCAAGCTTACGGCTTTCCTGTATAATGGTATCCTTAATGGTATCGGATTCAGCTTCGGTATCTTTTATTTGTCCTTGTAGTTTATCCTCCAGATCAACAATAACCTGCAGCTCCTTTTCCATTGATTCGGAACGTTGCTGCAACCCGGCAACTACCTTGTTAAAATGCGAAAGCTCAGCTTCTTTATTGCTTGCATCCTCTATGTTTCGCTGGCTTTCCTGTTCCAAAGCCTGTTCCTGTATTTGCAGGATTTCGAGGTCTTTTTCCGCTTTATATATCTGGTTTTGGAGTGTGTTATTGGTATTTGTCAATTCATTTAATTCCGCACGCTGCGAACCTTGCTGTGCCCGTAATTCATCAACAGCCAGTTTAAGATCATTGACCAGGGTCCGTACTATTTGTAAATTCTCATCCTCCTGTGCTTTTTCTTCGGCTAACCGCTTAATATTATACAACACATGGTTTAACTGGTTGCGGTCGCGGTCCAGTTCTTCGGTTAATCTTGCTTCCTTATCCTGTTGAAATTTGAGTTGTTCGTTTTTTATTTTTTTATCACTCTCATACGCCCTGATCTTTGAAACATACTCATTAGTCGCTTTTTGTTGGGTCGATAAGTTTTTTTCTTTAGTAAGGCTATCCAGCTTTTGTTGCTGCAAAGCGGCTTCCAGATTGTCTATTTGTGCTACAATTCCCAGTTTTTCAGCATGATGCTTTTGTTCCTGATCATCAATTTTGTTTAACGATTCGCTAAACGAAATTATCCTAAAGGACGCAAGCATAATACTCAACGTTTTATACTGCTCTTTAAGCTTGTAGTAACGCTCGGTTTTTTTAGCTTGGTTCTCCAGCGTTTTTAGGTTTTTTTCAATTTCGGATAACAAGTCTTCTACACGTTCCAGATCGGCCTCCGTATCCTTTAGCTTATTGAAGGTTTGTTTTTTGCGCAGCTTATATTTGGATATGCCGGATGCCTCCTCGAACAAATTACGCCGCGATCCCTCTTTATTTGCAATGATCTCGTCCACCATCTTTAATTCAATAATAGAGTAGGAGTCGGCGCCAATACCGGTGTCCAGGAACAGGTCGGTAATATCTTTTAAACGACACTGAACGTCATTCAGCCTGTATTCGCTGTCGCCTGCTCGATAAAGCTTCCGGGTAACGGTAACCTGCGAAAATTCAGTAGGTAATATGTTTTTTGTGTTATCAAAAGTGAGCGAAACCTCGGCAAGATTAGCAGCCTTGCGACTTTTGGAGCCATTAAAAATAATGTTCTCCATTTTTTCGGAACGGAGCATACGGGTACTTTGCTCACCAAGCACCCACCTTATCGCATCAACAACGTTTGATTTTCCGCAGCCATTAGGGCCAACAATGGCGGTAACGCCTTCATTGAAATTTAAAGTTACCTTATCGCCAAAGCTTTTAAACCCTTTTATCTCTAACCTGCTAAGCTGCATAATGAGTTGTAAGTTATGAGTTGTAAGTTATAAGTTGCAAAAAAAATAGCAGATGATTTTCCTGCTCACACCCTTAACAAAAACCCCGCAACTAAATAAATATCTCTCCCTTTAAGTAAGTAACGGCGTTGCCGCTCATTAATACCCTGTCGCCTTTATTTTCGCACCAAAGCTCACCTTTTCGGGCTGATAGCTGGTAGGCGTGAAGCTTATCTTTACCTAATTTATTTGCCCAGTAAGGTATTAAATTACAATGTGCCGAGCCGGTTACCGGATCTTCAGGAATACCAGCGCCGGGCGCAAAAAAACGTGATACAAAATCAACGGTTTTACCAGGAGCGGTAACAATCACGCCCACGGTATCCAGCTTTGATAGTGCAAAAAAGTCAGGCGCAAGTTCCAATATGTCGTCCTCAGTTTCGTAAACTATAAAATAATCCCTTGATCTGTATGCCGCCAAAGGTGTTTTTTCACCTAACGCTTCCGCTAATCCATTTGGGAATTCAATAGGTATGGGTTGCCTTGAAGGGAAATCCATAGTGTATTTATCCCCGTCTTTTTTTACGGTTAATGTACCAGCTTTTACAGTTTCAAAATTAATGGCACTGCCTTTGTAGCCTAACTCAGTGAAAATTATGTGTGCCGAAGCAAGTGTCGCGTGCCCGCAAAGATCTATCTCGTATTCGGGGGTAAACCATCGTAATTTATAACCAGTGCTGTTTTTAACGAAAAAAGCAGTCTCGGCCAGGTTATTTTCAGCCGCGATCTTTTGCATAGTTTCATCAGGCAACCATTCAGTTAAAGGACAAATGGCAGCGGGATTACCTCCGAAAAGACGGTTAGTAAATGCGTCAGCCTGGTAAATTGGGATATTCATGAGCGCTAATTTAAGGGCTCTAATATAGCAGTAAGTTATAGAAACAAAAAAGCCCCGATGTTGATCGGGGCTTAATTTTTTAACCTAAATATGATTTCAGGATCTTACTCCTTGAAGTATGCCGCAATCTTTGCAGCGCTTTGTCTTTTATTTGTCTTACACGTTCGCGTGTAAGGTTAAATTTCTCACCTATTTCCTCCAATGACAGGGGGTGATTGGTACCTAAACCAAAAAATAGTACAATGATCTCGCGTTCGCGCTCGGTCAATGTTGAAAGGGAACGTTTTATTTCTTCGGATAATGACTCATTAATTAAAATGGAATCGGTATTTGGCTCCTGGTTTTCTAATACATCCAGTAAAGTATTTTCTTCACCTTGTACAAAAGGAGCATCCATGGAAACATGACGGCCTGAATTACTTAAGGTATCAGATATTTTATCAACAGTAGTTTCGAGCATATCAGCCAATTCTTCGGGTGAAGGCTCACGCTCATATTCCTGCTCTAGTTTTGAAAATGCCTTACTGATCTTGCTTAAGGAACCTACTTGATTTAAAGGTAAACGAACAATACGTGACTGCTCGGCGATAGCCTGCAATATAGATTGACGGATCCACCACACCGCATAGGATATAAATTTAAATCCCTTGGTTTCATCAAAGCGTTTAGCTGCTTTAATTAAACCTAAATTACCTTCATTTATTAGATCGCCCAGGGTAAGACCCTGGTTTTGATATTGTTTTGCTACGGAAACAACAAAACGTAAATTTGTTTTTGTTAACCTTTCCAGCGCTGCCTGGTCACCTTCTCGTATTTTTTGGGCTAAAATTACTTCTTCCTCGGCTGTAATCAGGTCAACCTTACCAATTTCGTGAAGATATTTATCGAGTGACTGCGACTCACGATTGGTAATTGATTGGGTTATTTTGAGTTGTCTCATCTATTTTTATTACCTCAATTTTTCCTTTTGGAATAGAACGTGCAAAGCTATAAAATTGTTATTAAAAAATAACAACTCGATTCATCTTTACATTTAAATTAAAATGTATTATATTTCTAATTAATTATCAGGTTTTTATAACTGTTTATAGCTCATTTAGCCTAAAAACATCCTTAACTCGTATCCCTTTTTCGGTCTGTTGCAATGTGCAGCATTCGTTAACAGGATCGTGCTCAAAATACAGAATATAATCGTTTTCCAAAGCTTCGTTTAAAAATATTTTTTTTTCGTTCAGGGTCGTTAACGGGAACATATCATAAGCCATTACATAAGGGATAGGGAGGTGCCCCACAGACGGCAGCAGATCAGCCATATATAAAATGTTTTTGCCTTTATATTTTATAAGCGGAAGCATCATCGCTTCTGTATGGCCCGAAACAAAACGAACGTTAAAATTATTGTTGAATTGCACCCCATCATTGGTATCGATGAATCTCAGCTGCCCACTTTCTTGTATAGGTAATATGTTTTCCTTTAAAAATGATGCTTTTTCGCGTTCATTTGGATTGGTAGCCCAGTCCCAATGTTTTTTATTACTCCAGTATATGGCATTTTTAAAAGCCGGTCTTAACTGCTCATTATCTCTTTTAACTGCCCCGCCAACGTGATCAAAATGTAAATGAGTTAAAAACACATCAGTGATATCATCACGGTGAAAACCATGTTTTGCCAGAGAGCTATCCATAGTATCATCGCCATGCAGGTAATAATGACTAAAAAACCGCTCATCCTGTTTATCCCCGATACCAGTATCGATCAAAATAAGGCGGTCGTTATCCTCAACCAAAAGGCATCGCATGGCCCAGTTACACAGGTTCTTTTCATCAGCGGGATTGGTTTTGTTCCAGATAGATTTTGGGACAACACCAAACATGGCGCCCCCGTCTAATTTGAAAAAACCAGTATCGATAGTGTATAGTTTCATTTTGGTCGATGGACCATAGTCAATAGTCCATAGTGTCCAACTTTATGGACCATTGACTATCAGCTATGGACTAAATTATAAATGTATGCACTCGCCATAAGCCTCAGCGGCTGCTTCCATAACAGCTTCGCTCATAGTTGGGTGAGGATGAACAGATTTGATGATCTCGTGCCCTGTAGCTTCCAGTTTACGTGCTGTAACCACTTCGGCTATCATTTCGGTTACGTTATGCCCAAGCATGTGTGCGCCCAGGAATTCGCCGTATTTGGCATCAAATATCAGTTTTACAAAGCCATCCTTTGCTCCGGCAGCTGCTGCTTTACCTGATGCAGAAAATGGAAATTTACCCACCTTTATTTCATATCCGGCTTCTTTTGCAGCTTTTTCGGTATAACCAACAGACGCTATCTCGGGTAGGCAGTAAGTACAACCCGGTATATTGTTATAATTCAATGGCTCCGGATTTAGGCCCGCGATCTTTTCTACACAGATAATTCCTTCGGCCGAAGCAACATGCGCTAATGCTTGTCCTTTAACTATATCGCCTATAGCATAAACACCTTCAACATTTGTTTTGTAGAAATCATCAACCAGCACTTTGCCTTTATCAGTTTTAACACCATTTTCTTCTAATCCTATCCCTTCAATATTAGTACTGATACCAACAGCTGATAATACGATCTCAGCTTCCAGTGTAACTGTACCTGTAGCAGTTTTAACGCTTACTTTGCAGATATCACCGCTGCTATCAACAGATTCAACTGTCGAACTGGTCATAATGTTAATGCCTTGTTTTTTAAGGATGCGGTTTAATTGTTTTGATACATCTTCATCCTCCAGGGGAACGATATTATCTAAAAACTCCACAACAGTTACTTGTGTACCTATCGCATTGTAGAAATACGCAAACTCGATCCCGATAGCTCCCGAACCCACAACGATCATGGATTTGGGCACCTTAGGTAATATCATAGCCTGGCGGTAGCCTATCACTTTTACGCCATCTTGTTTGATATTTGGTAATTCGCGCGAACGGCCACCTGTTGCTAATATAATATGTTTGGCAGTATAGTCTTTTGCAATACCTTCAGCATTTTTAACTTCAACTGTTCCTTTGGTTTTCAGTTTGCCCGTACCAACTAATACCTCAATTTTATTCTTTTTCATCAGGAACTGAACGCCCTTGCTCATACCGTCGGCTACGCCGCGGCTTCTTTTTATCACTGATTCAAAATCAACCTCACCACCCGAAACTTTCACGCCATAATCAGCGGCATGATTTAAATATTCAAACACTTGTGCGCTTTTTAACAAAGCTTTGGTTGGAATACAACCCCAGTTAAGGCAAATACCCCCTAATGATTCTCTCTCAACTATCGCTGTTTTTAAGCCAAGTTGCGAAGCACGTATAGCAGCCACATAACCCCCGGGGCCAGATCCTATTACAATTAAATCGTAGTCCATATTTTTCTAATGCTTTTTGAATTTGAAGCAAAGCTAAGTAAAAAGGGGGGAATAGAAAAAAGCCACCCCGAGAGGCATATTATTTTTACAAAATGGGTACACTAATGCATATAAATCCTATTGAAATAATAGTTTAACTGGGAGTTTAAATATCCGGTTTTTATACCAATGTTGTATAATTATGGCTACTCTATTAAATAAATGTGTGCTAAACATATTAAATGTTGAAAAATATATAATAAATATTAATATTAATTTAACATGGCCAATATGGGCATTATCTATATTTGTGCCACATCAGTTCATTCAAATTCATTAAAACAAACGAGTATGAGGAAGTATTTACTTTTATTTCTATTATTTACCGGCATTGCATTTTTCACGAGTAAAAATGCCCGTGCCCAGGGTGTAACAACCGCATCTGTTAACGGTATCGTTACAGATAGCAAGGGAACGATACCGGGTGCAACTATTACAGTTACACATATCCCTACCGGAACGGTTTACGCTACTGTGACCCGTGCCGATGGCCGCTTCAATTTACCCAACCTGAGAGTAGGAGGGCCTTATACTTTTAAGGTGACTTTTATAGGTTACAAGGATTTTGTAGAGGAAAATATTACACTATCAATTGGGCAGGATCAAAAGATCGATGCTAAAATTGAAGAAACAAGCGCTGCTTTGAAAGAAGTAGTTATTACCGGCCAGCAAGGTAAAGTAATAAACTCGTCACGTACTGGTGCGCGCGAAACAGTAAACCGCGCCCAAATAGAGGGCTTACCTACGGTTAACCGTTCATTAAGCGATTTTACAAAGCTGACGCCGTCTGCTAATGGTTTAAGTTTTGGCGGACGAAGCAGCTTGTATAACAACATCACTGTTGATGGGGCTTTATTCAACAATTCATTCGGTTTAGCCAGTACGCTTGGCGGTCAAACTAACTCTCAGCCTATTTCATTAGACGCGATCGACCAGATACAGGTTGATATTGCTCCTTATGACGTTCGCCAGGGTAATTTTACCGGTGCAGGTGTTAACACTGTAGTAAAATCAGGTACCAATACATTTAAAGGTACAGTTTATGATTATTTGCGCAGTACTGGTTTAACAGGATACAATGCAGGTAGCACTACGATCCCTAAAACACCCTTTAACTATCACCAATTGGGTGTAAGTTTAGGCGGACCCATTATCCCTAATAAATTATTCTTCTTTGTATCCGGTGAAGAAGAACGTATAGCCCAACCAGCTACCACTTACGTTGCTACGGGTTCAGGTGCAAGCGGCCCTGCTTCACAAGCCGATGCCACAACACTTAACTCTATTGCATCATTTTTGAAATCAAAGTACAGTTATGATCCGGGCCCGTACCAGGGATACAACTTTGATACTTACAGCAATAAGATAACAACCAAAATTGACTGGAATATTGATAAAAACAATACGCTAAGCGCTAAGTATTTTTATCTGAAATCATACGGAGATCACCCGCCAAGTAATTCGGGTGTCACCAATAATGGCGTGGGCTACGGTAGTACCCGTGACGCCGGGCCAAGCAGCCTTCCGTTTTATGGATCCGGTTACCGCATCAACAATAACTTTAATATAGGTATTATTGAGTTGGACACCAGGATCAGTAATAGCATGTCTAACAGGCTGACCGCCGGATATTCGGCTTTAAGGGATTTCCGTGCTTCATTGGGCGGTGCTAATATACCTATGGTGGATATAGGCAATGGTACATCAGATGCGCTTGGAAATGTTGTAACTAAAGCGAGTGCAGTTGAAACAAGTTTTGGTTATGAGTTATATACCGCTAACAATATTTTGTATACCAATATCGCCCAGTTCTCTGACGACTTTAGTATATTCTCAGGTAAACACGAATTTACCTTTGGTACTAACGACCAGATACAAAGTTATAAAAATGGTTTCGCACCGGATTACAATGGGTTATATACCTACAACTCGGCTTCAGACTTCCTGAATGGGTTACCGGCTGCTGCCTATACAACCCGAAACTCGGCCCTGCCTAATGGTTCATTCCCATTTGCAAAAATAAAAGCGGGTATTTACAGTGTGTACGCCCAGGATAAATACCACGTTACCGATAATTTTAAGTTAACTTATGGTATCCGGGCTGATTATGATGCTTTCCCCACCTCGTTACCATCAAATCCCAATGTGACTTATTTACTATTTCAACAAGGGATACAAGTAGATCCATCAGTTCTGCCTAAAAATCGAGTGCAGTTATCTCCCCGCGCAGGCTTTAACTGGGATGTAAACGGCGATCAGACCACCCAGGTACGCGGTGGCAGCGGGTTATTTACAGGTACTGTTCCTTTCGTTTGGATATCAAACCAGGCATCTAATAATGGGGTATTGTTTGGATCTTATACCGTTGTTAAAGGTGCGGCAGCTAATACACCGGCCCAAAATGCACAGTTGATCTTTAATCCAAATGTTAATGCTAATCGCCCGGCTCCCGGTCAGGGCGCTGCCAATACTTCTTATGAACTGGATATAGCTAACCCGAATTTAAAGTATCCAAAGATATGGAGAACTAACTTAGCGGTTGACCAAAAACTACCTGGCGGAGTTATCGGAACTATTGAGGGTGCTTATACTAAGGACATCAATGCGATCTATCACGAGAACCTGGTGCTTTCTGACTCTTACACGACCTTACCCGGTGTAGAAGGCCAGATCCGTTATACTTCTAAAAACACCACTCCACAAAGTACATCAGTTCTGAGCTCAGCCAACCCCGCAATTACAGGTTTGTATTATATGACCAATACCAACAAAGGATATTCGTACTTTGTTACCGCCCAGTTACAAAAAAGCTTTACAAACGGCTTCTATGCTAATATAGCCTACACACATAGTGGATCAGAAGATGTGAATGACGGCGGTTCAACAGCCAGTACTATATGGAGCTCCCGCCAGGTTGCCGGTAATCCAAATGCTGATAATCTGTCAAACAGTTCATTTGTTCAACCAAATCGTGTTATTGCATCTTTGATGTATAAGAAAACATACCTTGATCATGCTTCTACCTCGGTAGGTTTTATATTTGAGATGGCTAACAATGGTGCTGTATCATATACAACAGCAAGCAATGGCGCTATAGGTGATATCAATAATGATGGGGCTAACAATGATTTAATGTTCATTCCAAAAAACGAGGGGGATATAGAATTAGTGAAAGATTTTGCAGCTGATACACGTACCCCTGATCAAATTTGGCAACAACTAAATTCATTTATCAGCCAGGATAAATATCTTAACAGCCATAGAGGTCAATTCGCCGAAAGGAATGGCATAATTCTGCCTTACTTTAAAAGATTAGACTTTAAAGCTATCCAGGATTTTTATGTACAGGTAGGTAAAACAAAAAACACCATTGAAATTTCACTGGATATTATTAACGTAGGTAACCTTTTGAATAAGAATTGGGGATTGTACCAGGATTCCTTTAATGGGTTTAATTCCGGAAACACTGCTGTACTTAAGTTCCAGGGAATTGATGCGGCCACCGGTCATGCAACTTATTCATTTCCTTACTTAAACAAAGCTACTTTAACCCCTGTTACTTCATCATTCATCAATGATACCAGCCAATTATCACGCTGGCAGGCTCAGTTAGGGTTAAGGTATATATTTAACTAATATCTATTAACCTTACTATAATTAAAAACCCCGGTCAGAAATGACCGGGGTTTTTGGTTTATGACATAAGCTAAGATATTATGTAACTGTTGCATTTTATTTTTATTTCAAATTTGTTGTGGGAGTTTTTTATTGCAAAAACATTCTGTTAATTAATCATAATTCTTAATACTAACTTAATATTGAGAGGTTTATATTCGTTTATATTTTTTCTTCTTACAAACAAATGATTTTCAAACAGACAAAACTATGGGTAAGCATTTACTTCTATTTTTAATCGCATTATTTGCTATCAATTGTATCACCTTTGCTCAGGAAAGTGGGAAGATTGTTAAAGGAAGATTACTTGATGCGCAAACAAAAGAGCCGCTCACAGGTGCAACTATTACCATTAAGGGTACAACAAAGGCGGCGGTAGCATCGCTTGACGGTACATTTAGGATAAGCGTACCTGCTGATGATAAAAGCACCCTCGTATGCTCTTTTATCGGATATGTAAGCCAGGAGGTTACATTATCAGATAAAACAAATATTGGTGATATTGAACTGAAAGCCAGCGCAAACGCAATGAGTGAGGTAGTTATAAGCGGAGACGTTGCTGTTGATCGTAAAACACCAATTGCAGTTTCTTCTATAAGCGCAGAGTTTATAGAAGAAAAAATAGGAACACAGGGGGTCCCGGAACTTTTAAAAGGCATACCGGGTATCATGGCCACTGCACAGGGTGGCGGTTATGGTGATGGGCGCGTCAGTATCCGCGGGTTCTCGACCGTAAAAGGCAACGTTGCGCAAACAATAAATGGCATACCTATTAATGATCCGGAAAGCGGCACCATTTACTGGTCAGACTATTCAGGCCTTACTGATGTTGCCACCTCTATACAGGTACAGCGCGGTTTGGGCGCTTCTAAAATTATTGTACCTTCCTTTGGAGGTACCGTCAATATTACCACACGCAGTACCGATGCTGAAAGAGGTGGTTACGTATCACAAACCATCGGCAGCGATGGATATGATAAAACAGCTGTTTTAATATCAACAGGTTTGAATGATAAAGGCTGGGCCGCAACATTTCAAGGCAGCAGGACCAAAGGTAACGGGTATGCTGATGGCCTTAATTTCATAGGGTACAATTACTTTTTTAATCTTTCAAAAGTGCTGAGCCCGGATCAAACCTTATCATTCACCTTAATGGGCGCAAGCCAAACCCACGGCCAAAGGATCCAGGAAAGCATCCTGGACTATCAGAATGCGCCTCAAGGCATTCGTTGGAATTATGCGTTGGGTGTTAAGGACGGCCAGCAACTTAATCCATATAACAACTTCTTCAGCAAACCATTATTTTCGTTAAATCACGACTGGGTAATTAATGCAAACTCCAGCTTATCAACAGTTCTGTATGCAACTTATGGTACAGGAGGGGGCGGGGGTATTGGCGGGGCAACTCCACCAAGAATAAGTAATTTTTATTCTCCTTTTGATTTTACTGCTGTGGAAAAAAGTAATGCAGCAAGCCCTGATGGCTCAGCTGGCACTTATTTATATGCCTCACATAACGACCATAACTGGTATGGCATCAGAAGTACCTATAGGAGTAACCTTACTAAAGATATCGATTTTTCTGCCGGGGTTGACCTAAGGTATTACGAGGGAACACATTACCAGGTGGTAACCGACTTGTTGGGTGCAGATTATGTACTGTTTAACTATTATGGCACTGCAGCTTCGGGTAGTTCAGGCGGCAATATTAATAACCCCATCGACAGGGCTGTAGTTGGCGATAAGATCTATTATTACAACAAGGATTATATTACTTCGGAAGGAGTGTTTTTACAGACAGAGTATTCAAAAAATGATTTTTCTGCATTTGTAACATTGACCGGATCGGGCAGCGACGACAAAAGAGTTGATTATTTTAATTACCTGAATAGCGACCCGAACCAAACAAGCAAACCGGTCAACTTTTTTACCTACCAGGCAAAAGGGGGCGCTAATTACAATATAAACGACCAGATGAACATCTTTGCCAATATAGGGTATCTCACAAAGCCACCTTATTTTGGCAATGTGTTTGAGAATTTTACAAATCAGATCAACACAGGCAGCATTCCCGAAAAGCTATTCAGCTATGAGTTAGGGTATGGCTATAAGAGTTCCAATTTCAGCGCCAAATTAAATCTTTACAGATCACTTTACAAGGATGAGACATTTACAAACCCTTATTTTGACAGTTCTACAAACCAGCAATACAGTGTAAATATTTCAGGTGTGGATGAGCTGCACCAAGGCATCGAATTGGAGTTGAAGCTAAGGCCAATTAAAGACGTTACCTTATCAGGAATGGTTTCTTTAGGCGATTGGTATTACTCTAAGGATGCCGGCCCCGCTACAGTTTATAACAACCAGCAAAAGCCCATTGCAACCGTTACCGAAGTGCTTCTGAAAGGGCTTAAAGTCGGCGATGCTGCGCAAACTACTGCGGCTTTAAACCTTGATGTGAATGTTTTACCGGAACTTAAGCTTGGCGCCAACTATAATTTTTTTGGCAATTACACGGCCAATTTTGATTTCTCAAACTTAAACCAAGCCACTTTAACTCAAAATAATGCAACCTCATTCAAACCATACAAATTACCTGATTACTCAACTTTTGACCTGAACGCGGTATTCAAATTTAAAATTGCAGGTCTTAATGCATCACTCATAGCAACAGTAGACAACTTGTTGAATACTAAATATATATCTGATGCCTTTGACAAAAATGCCTTAGGCCAGGTTTCTTTGCTTAATGTTTATTATGGTTTAGGAAGAACGTTTACTACCGGCTTAAAAGTTAAATTTTAAGAAAAACAATAAAAAATATTTAAAATGAAAAAGATCTGTTATTTATTAGCCTTGGTTGCACTGGCTTTTACAGCTTGTCAGAAGCAGCCTATAGTTCCGACGGGGGCTTATACGAAAGCAATGACTTTTACCTTAGCTGCAACAGATTACCAGTTACTACCCTCCACGGATTACCCTTCTAGTTCATTAAGTTTTAATTCTACTGCTGATGCGGATACCTACATCCCTCAAATTTTAAGCTTAAAAGAACCACAGCTTGGCAATGGTTCATCGGCTAACGTGACTTTTACCATTGCACCTGCATCAGTTAAAGTTGCCGACAGTTTATATAGCCATGTAGCTTATACAGTTACCAGCGCCGATTATGTTGCGGTTACCGGCAATAATTATGGTGACTTCAGTGCATCTGATGTACTTAACTTTTTAGCCTATAAATATCCAACGCCGGTTGCAAACCAGTTAGCCGTAATAAGTTATACATTATATACTGGTAGTGATAATTCAGTAGTTAATTCATTTTTATATCTGAATGGTGCCTGGCAGAAAATATACCAGGTGTCACCAGCGCAATATGCCGCGGTGGGTGATGGTACTTATAATAATTTTAGCTCATCTGAACAAAGTAACCTTCCCAGCTATTTCAATGCCTTTTTAAAAGCAGACATATCCATTATGGATACCGTTAAAGTTAACGACGTGGAATATGTGAGTTATCAAATATATACAGGGGCCACCTATCAAAAAGTGCTGGGACTTACTTACGATGGCAATAACTGGGGGACAATCTCAACACAAGGGACCCTGGCATTTCTTAAAACCGGCGGGGCCTGGGTTGCAAACCAAACTATATATTACACACTTACAACTGCCGATACTAAACTTATTGCAGCGTCAAATATAGGCACGGCTTCCCAAAGAACTAATCTTGGTAAGTATGGTGATTTTTCTGGTTGGTTAGCTGTGGATCTTAATAACGCACTTATTTTGGTATTGACTACAGATTTTCCAAATCCGAAAGTAAATGTAGATTATGTAGTTACTTATTTAGTGTACAATGGTAGTTCTGATATTCCTACGAAAGCTACTTTCCAATACAATGGTACAGCCTGGGCTGCTCACTAACATTGGTATTATAAACAAAAAAGAGGCTCAATATCAGGCCTCTTTTTTGTTTATATATTATTTGTGAATTTTAATATACAAATTCACCGAATTCAGATCGGATGGTTACCTGCTTCTTTTCGGCAGCTTCCACATAGCCTATAATTTGAGCGTCAACACCAAAACTTTTTGATATTTGTACAAGGTCTGCAGCAATTTCCTGTGGTACGTATAATTCCATGCGATGCCCCATATTAAACACTTTGTACATTTCCTGCCAGCTTGTTTTTGATTCTTCCTGTATCAACTTAAACAGAGGTGGAATAGGGAATAAGTTGTTCTTAATGATATGGAGGTTTTCAATAAAATGAAGAACTTTAGTTTGTGCACCGCCGCTGCAATGTACCATACCATGAATATGGCTTCGATAACTATCGAGCATTTTTTTAATTATTGGCGCATAAGTGCGGGTAGGGGAAAGTACCAATTTGCCAGCCTCGATGGAATTTCCGTTTCCGATATCGATCAGATCCGTTAAGTTTTTGCTGCCTGAGAATATTAACTCGTAAGGAACAGCATGGTCATAGCTTTCAGGGTACTTTTCGGCGATGCTTTTGTTAAATACATCGTGCCTGGCAGATGTTAACCCATTTGATCCCATTCCGCCATTATATTCCTTCTCATAATCAGCTTTACCATAAGATGCGAGGCCTACAATAACATCTCCCGGTTTAATACGGTCGTTTGATATCACATCTGCGCGTTTCATACGGCAGGTTACAGTAGAATCAACGATGATGGTACGCACCAGGTCGCCAACGTCGGCAGTTTCTCCGCCGGTAGAGTAGATACCGATGCCTGCATCTCTCAATTCAGCCAAAATTTCTTCTGTGCCATTGATAATAGCGGCGATCACTTCGCCTGGTATCAGGTTTTTATTGCGGCCAATAGTTGAAGAAAGAAGGATATGATCGGTTGCGCCCACGCACAACAGGTCATCCAGATTCATAATAATGGCATCCTGGGCTATTCCGCGCCAAACCGACAGATCGCCGGTTTCTTTCCAGTAACTATAAGCGAGTGATGATTTTGTCCCGGCCCCATCGGCATGCATTATATTGCAATAATCGGGGTCGTTAGTTAAAATATCAGGAACTATTTTACAGAAAGCCTTTGGAAAAAGGCCCTTATCAATATTTTTAATGGCATTATGTACATCATCTTTTGAGGCCGATACACCTCTTTGATCATACCTTTGCGAAGAAATCATGGGCAAATATAAGGGTTAATACCAGTTTGGAACAGCAAAACGTTACTTTTGCAATTCTCATCTATCATTACATGTTAAATATTACTGTCTCAAAAGTACGACTTCATTTAAAACATTCATTTGACAGGATCAAAAACGAGGAGTTTAAAAAGAACGCACTCCAGGCTATACCCTTTTGGATAGCCTCGGTTATTACAGGCCTCATTGCAGTACTCTACACCAAACTTTTCTTAATGGCCGAGGGGCTAACCACTTTAGTTTATAAGTATCATGCATGGATGTTATTTATTTTAACCCCTGTTTGTTTTGTTATTGCATGGTGGTTGGCCAAGCGTTTTGCGCCTTATTCAAGAGGGAGCGGCATACCACAGGTTATGGCTGCAATAGAAATAAGCAGTCCTAAAACCGATCAGAAAGTAAATAAACTATTAAGTATCCGCATCATATTTGTAAAAATACTATCAAGCCTTATTATGGCTATCGGGGGTGGGGTAATAGGGAGGGAAGGGCCTACTATTCAAATAGCCGCTTCGGTGTTCCGCAAGGTAAACCAGTTTTTGCCCCAGTGGTGGCCAAAAGTTGCCAAAAGAAACATGATCATAACCGGTGCGGCGGCGGGCCTGGCTGCAGCGTTTAATACGCCATTAGGCGGAATTGTGTTTGCCATAGAAGAATTGACAAAAACACACTTTAGTTATTTTAAAACAGCCATTTTTTCGTCAGTGATCATCGCTGGTTTAACTGCACAGGGGATTTTAGGGCCCTATCTTTATTTGGGTTATCCCAAAATAGGTAGCCTTTCAACTTTTATTTTTTTATGGGTGATATTAGTAGCTGTCATATCCGGGCTGCTTGGTAGCAGTATGTCGAAAGTGATCTTGTGGATTATGATTTGGAAATCTAAATTAAAATTTAGCTATGCAAACATTGTCTATGTGACAGTGTGTGCGTTGTTATTAGCAGGGCTTGCCTATTTTGTAGATTACAGTACCATGGGGTCTGGAAAAGACCTGATGCAAAAAGTTTTATTTACTTCTGATAAATATTCGGCATGGTACACGCCATTATTAAGAATAGCAGGTACTATGTTATCATTCACAACTGGGGCGGCAGGTGGCATATTTGCACCCGCACTGGGCACAGGTGCAAGTGTAGGTTCAATGGTTTCGGGTTGGTTCCATTTGTCCGAAACAAACACCAATTTATTGATCCTTTCGGGGATGGTTGGGTTTTTAACGGGCGTTACCAGGTCGCCATTTACATCAGCCATCCTTGTGCTTGAAATGACCGACCGTCATAATGTGATCTTCCATCTAATTCTGGCAGGCATGGTAGCCAGCCTGGTATCTATTTTAATAGATAAACATTCCCTTTATGACCACCTTAAGGTACAATATATACGTGATCTGAATGAGGGGGAATTAGTCAACACAAATTCCACGAATTTATAAGCACAAATTTCACGAATTAGATTTGTGGAATTCGAATAAATTCGTGGAAATAAGTGTTCACAATCAAATAAACAGCAATTCCCTAAACTTCGGCAGTGGCCATATAGAATCATCCACCAATTGCTCCAGTTTATCAACATGGTATCGTATTGGCTGGAAATATGTCTTTACTTTTTCATCATAAGCCAATGCCTTGGCTTGTATATCTTCAATAACGTTGGCTTTTTTACGCTCACCAATCATTTGGTCAACATTCGTCTTAATGAAATTAATATGTTCCGAAAGCTGATTGATAAGATCCAACTGTGCTGTGTAAGTGGATTTGTCTAAGCCGATATCCTTTAAGCCTTTAACATTTTCAACCAATTTGGTTTGGTATGAAATAGCAGTAGGGATAATGATATTAGTTACCATTTCGCCTATAACACGGGCTTCTATCTGCAATTTTTTATAAAAGCTCTCCAATAAGATCTCATGACGTGCATGTGCTTCTCTTTTGCTGAACACCTTGGTGTCCTCAAAAAGTATAGCTGATTTTTCAGATAAAATGGCATCAAGAGCTTTAGGTGTTGTTTTAAAGTTTGATAATCCGCGGGCCTCAGCTTCTTTTTCCCACTCCTCACTATAGCCATTGCCTTCGAATCGTATATTTTTGGATTCTTTGATATATTTTTTAATAACGATTAGCAGAGCAACATCTTTCTTTTCACCTTTTTTGATCAGTTTATCTACATCGTATTTGAATTTCTTCAACTGATCAGCCACAATCATATTCAAAATAGTCATGGGGCTGGCCGAATTGGCTGAAGAACCCACTGCACGCAGCTCAAATTTATTCCCTGTAAAAGCAAATGGCGATGTACGGTTACGGTCGGTGTTATCTTTTAATATCTGCGGTATTTTAGGGATGCCCTGCCATAACATGGCATCATCCTTTATTTTTTTGCTGATCCTTGATGTTTCTATCTCATCCAACACATCACTCAACTGACTGCCAAGGAAGATCGAGATAATAGCCGGTGGAGCTTCGTTGGCGCCTAAACGGTGATCATTGTTTACTGATGCGATGGAAGCCCTTAGCAGATCGGCATGTTCATATACAGCTTTAATGGTATTAACAAAAAAGGTAAGGAACATCAGGTTGTTTTTAGGCGTTTTACCTGGCGACAATAGATTTTTACCTGTATTTGTTATCATCGACCAGTTATTGTGCTTGCCCGAGCCATTAACACCCTCATAAGGCTTTTCATGTAGCAACACCTTAAAGTTATGACGCTTAGCAACCCTGTCCATCAGGTCCATCAATAATTGATTATGGTCAATTGCCAAGTTGATCTCCTCATATATAGGGGCGCACTCAAATTGCGATGGGGCAACTTCATTATGCCTGGTTTTTAATGGTATGCCTAATTGCAACGCCTCGGTCTCCATATCCTGCATAAAGGCATATACCCGTTCAGGTATCGAGCCAAAATAATGGTCTTCTAATTGCTGATTTTTGGCGGACATGTGCCCGAATAAAGTGCGGCCTGTTAAATAAAGGTCTGGGCGTGCATTAAATAAGGCTATATCAACGAGGAAATATTCCTGCTCGATACCCAATGAAGCATTAACTTTCTCAATACTTTTATCAAAATAGTGGCATACATCCACAGCTGCTTTATCTAAAGCATGTAAAGCTTTTAATAAAGGCACCTTATAATCTAATGCTTCGCCGGTATAAGAAACAAATACAGTTGGGATACACAATGTGCGGCCCATAATAAATGCAGGTGAAGATGGGTCCCACGCGGTATATCCTCTTGCCTCAAATGTGTTGCGTATGCCACCGCTTGGAAAGCTGGAAGCATCCGGCTCCTGTTGAGCTAAGGCATCGCCCGAAAATGTTTCGATCGCGCCCCCCTCAGAAGTGGGTTCAAAGAAAGCATCGTGTTTTTCGGCAGTTGAGCCTGTGAGCGGCTGGAACCAATGTGTATAATGGGTGGCATTTTTACTTAATGCCCACGATTTCATTGCTGATGCAACCTGTTCGGCCATATCCCGTGGAATTGGCTCGCCTTTATCAACAGAATCTACGATAACCTGGTATGCTTCTTTTGAAAGATAGCCCTTCATCTTCAGTTTATCGAAGACATTGGCACTAAAATAATCGGAAATTTTGTTTGAAGGCAGCTTTACTTCCTGAACTGTCCTACCAAGTACTGCCTGGAGTGCTTGAAATCGAATATTTGACATACTTTATTTGTTTTTATTGATGAAGGTTAACGTCAAAAGTAAAATTATCCTTCATATTACAGGTAATGTTTGAATAAAATATCTTTTTTATCTAAAAAAGAGCCCATTTATTTCATTTATGACAATCAATTTCGAGATTTTATAGAATTATACCGATTTGATAAAAATTCAACCCTTAATCATGTAAATTTAATAAAATGATTAAAAATGTTTCATAAAATGGAATGAAATCAATGAATAAACCTGATTTACTAATGAAAATCATAAAAATATAAGCTTGTTTTGATTTTTATGTTAAAAATAATGTAAAATGGGTGTTAAATTTTATGTGTTTTTTACAATTTTCATAATTCTTCTATTTTTTATGATTATTTACCACCATAAAATTTGTTTTTTTCGAAAAACATACATAATTTCATCAAAAATTAATAAAATGATATCTAAAATTCAAAAATTATATAATTCTATTAACAATTTCAATTTAATTTATCTGTTTACTACTATATAGTCATTAAATCGTTCAAATCAATCAAACTAAATTAAACAAACAATGAAAGTAACACTTACAAAAACCAACTTGCTCAGTTCCTTCCGACAACTGACGCGTGAAAAGTGGGCGCTCGGGGCGACCATTTTAACAGGAAAAATGATCGGGCTAATCCTTGTTTTAATAGCCATGTTTACCATCCCTGGATTGCTGCCTACAGCGGCTCATGCTGCTGCTGCCCCTGCAAAACCAACCGATATTGAAACATCAATGATGAATTCGATCGATACGGTTTGGACATTAGTTGCTGCGTTCTTAGTATTTGCAATGCAGGCAGGTTTCGTAATGCTTGAAGTTGGCTTTGCACGTAAGCGCGAAACTGTAAACGTTTTGATGGAGTGTATTTTTGATACCTGTCTTTGCGGTATCCTATTTTATGCTATTGGTTACGCCTTCATGTTTAGCTCAGGTAACGGATTTATAGGTTATCATTGGTTTTTCCTTCAGGGAACTCCTGACCTCTATCCAGGCACAGGTGTTCCGGTAATAGCACACTGGATATTCCAGTATGCCTTTGCTGATACCTGCTCAACAGTGGTTTCAGGCGCTATGATCGGCCGTACAGGTTTCCGTGGTGATATTCTTTACAGTATAGGTATTACCGGTTTCATCTACCCAATTATTGGCCACTGGGCCTGGGGACCTGATGGCTGGTTAGCTTTAATGGGTAGTGCAGATGCTGCAGGCAGCCACCATTTCTTTGTAAGCTTAGGTCAAGGCTTCCGCGATTTTGCAGGCTCAACAGTTGTGCATACCATTGGGGGTATGGCCTCACTTGCGGGTGCTGTCGTCTTAGGCCCACGGATAGGGCGTATTTTTGCACGCGATGGCGGCGGTATGCCACCAGGACATAATTTACCAATGGCTGCTGTCGGTGGTTTCATCTTATGGTTTGGCTGGTACGGTTTTAATCCGGGCAGTACACTTTCGGCAATGGACGCTATAGGTATTGGCCGTGTTGCTACCAATACTACACTTGCGGCATGCGGCGGCGGATTTACCGCTATGCTGGCTGGACTGTGGTTTGGATCAACTAAAGGGAAATTCGATTTAGGTTTTACCGTAAATGGTTTCCTTGCAGGTTTAGTTGCCATTACTTGCCCTTGTTACTGGGTTAGCCCATTGGGTGCAACCATATTAGGCGGTGTAGCTGGTTTCGTAGTGTTCGGTGGTGTTAAAATATTAGAATATCTACGTATAGACGATCCAATCGGTGCTGTTCCGGTACATGGTTTTGCAGGTATATGGGGAACATTATCATTAGGCTTATTCGCAACAGGTCAATTCGGAGTAACAGGTCCTTACGGAGCTGATAATTCTGCGCCAAACCTTGTAAAAGGTTTATTTTATGGCGGCGATGCCAGTATATTAAAAGCACAGGCAATAGGTACATTCACAATTGCTATAGCCGTGTTTACTGTAACCTGGGTAATGATGAAACTTATTATGCTATTGCCGCATCCATGGAAACTGCGTGTTGAAGCACACGGTGAAACAGGTCCGGGTGGTTTGGATATGTTTGATCACGGTGCCGAAGCATACGCATTGGACGACGATGAAGTTAGTCTAAGCGGCCTTTTTGAAAAGGATGCAAAGGTAACTGCTTAAACAAGCAGCCCATATATACTTGTGCGGTTGGTTAATCAGTATTATTAACTACCTGTTTATATCCGATCGCACAAGTTTTTCATTCGAATTTCTCTTAAAACAATCACAGTGTAGGCTACGACTTAACCCTGAATGGGTGTACTTTGCACTGCTGTAAACTCACAATCAATCAATCAAAATAACTTTTCAATCAAACCAATCATGAAAAAAATACTTTTACTTTTATCATTATTTATCGTTGTATATATGTCAGCGAAAGCGGAGACGAAAGCTCCGGCAGATACCGGGAAAACAGCTGTCGCAGCCCCTGCGCCTGCACCAGCCCCACCAGATCCACCATTAGTATTTTCAGGATCAGTAGACACGTACTTTAAATATGATTTTTCTGGACATGGGAATATACCAACCAGCTTTGCCAGCGACCAAAATTCAGTATCCATCGGCATGATAGACCTGGGCCTGAAGAAAACAGTTGGTAAAGCATCTTTTGTAGGCGAATTATCATTCGGCCCGAGGGGACAATATCAATCTGTTCCAAATGGTGACGGCTCTAACCTCAATAGTAATAATTCATTTCACATTCAGAACCTGTATGTATCCTATAACGTAACTGATAAATTTAACTTATCGGCAGGTTATATGTCAACATTTATAGGATACGAAGTAATTTCACCGGCGGGAAATTTCAATTATTCTACTTCGTACCTGTTTACCAGTGGCCCTTTCGAGAACGCAGGCTTTAAAGCCACCTATACCTTCTCGGATAAGGTAAGTTTAATGGCAGGTATCTTCAACGATAATTGGAATGCTTATACTTCAACACATGATGTATCCACTTTTGGCGCACAGTTAACTGTCACCCCGGTAAAGAACTGGACAGCTTACCTGAACGTAGCGACAGGCCCTACCTCTGGTACTATATTTGACCTTACTACTGCTTACCAAATTACCGATGCATTTAAATTAGGGTTGAACGGTGCTACATTTACTCCTGCTCATGGCGGCGGTGGTTATGATGGTGTAGCCCTATATCCTCAGTTGGCAGTATCAAAAGTTGTAACCTTTGGCTTAAGAGGCGAGTATTTTGAAGTTAAAAATGGCGGTGGTAATGTAACTGCGATAACAGCAACAGCCAACATTAAAGCAGGGCCGTTGATGCTGATCCCTGAGGTCAGGTTTGACAATAAGACCTCGGCCTTTGCTGTACCATTTGTTGATAGCAGTGGCGCAACTACAAACAGCGCTTCTCAGTTTTTAATTGCTGCGGTTTACGCTTTCTAAGAAAAACATAATTAATTTTCAAAGCCGCTCTCCATATAGGGGAGCGGCTTTATATTTATACCATGAAAAGATTTCTATTAGCTGCCATTGGTTTATTCATTATTAGATCGGCAAACGCACAGAAAAATTTGTTATCGCTCAATGAGCAAAATAAATATATCTATTACCAGGTAGTTGATATGCCAGGTATTGCTTTAGATAGTTTAAAGAAAAATGCTGAATATTTTATTAAAACGACGTATCCTAAAGCCAAACCCGGACCGGAAGTTACTGCAGGTAATTTTTATACCAGTGACAAATTTTTAGTTTATAGTGTGGCGACTTTTGTTAAACACGAGAGCGGGGAAATAGCTTATACGCTAAATATTGAATGTAAGGACTCCAAATACAGGTATTGGTTAACTAATTTCATTTTTACTCCGTATGAGAAGAACCGATACGGTGTTTTTGTGCCAAAACCAGGTATCGATCTGCCGCTTGAAACAGCCGAATCAAAATTAGATAAGAAAGAATTGAATGGCTATTTTGACCAAACCGGTGCATTCTGTAAGCAATTGGGTGAGAAATTAAAGCTTTATATGGCCGAAGGCCATGGTATAAAAAAGGCAGAAAAACTACCTGCCAAAGTAGTTACCGACAAATGGTGAAAACCTAAACTGTAATTCAAATAATGCCTTTAGGTAAAAACGCCAAATAATATTTGTTCTGAAGTAGGATGGTCAGGTTGAAAAAAGTTTTTTTATAATCTTATGCAATATTAAATATTGTATAAACGTTATATTTAAAAATTAAATTTCAACCATTATGCTTATCTCAAAATTTGATTTGTACAAACCCGAGTGGCTCGAGCTTGTATTTGACGACCGAAACAAAGAGTACGGCGCTTATGATCTAAGAAAACATTACTCCAGGAATTTGTTAATGGCAATGGGTATTGCTTTTTTTGGAGTTACCGTTTTGTTTATCGGACACGGAATGTTGTTTAAACATACGCCGACTGAAGTTTACAGGATAGTTCCTGATATACCTATTCTCCCCCCAACGTCTATTAAACCCCACGAAATAATACCACCAAGGGTTGAACCTGCAAGACCTCATACAACGGTAAGTACTGTAAAGTTTCCCATATTAAAGGTGGTTCCTGATAAAGAGGCGGAAAATCCCCCAAAAATAACTGAGCTTCAGACCTCTGCTATCGGACCGCAAACGATAAAAGGCAAGCCGGGTGATGAAGTTATAGATATACCTGATGGGCCAGGAACCGGAACTGCTCAAAAAGTGACCGAAGATAATACTCCGAAAGATATGTATTCAGTCGAGGTATTGCCTGAGCCAGTAGGTGGGTCTGCTGCCTGGGCAAAATTCCTGCAGAAAAATATCCATTACCCGGCAATGGCCTCGGAAGAAGGTAAACAAGGTAAAGTGTTTTTAAGCTTTATAGTAGAGAAAGATGGACACATATCAAACGTGGTGGTTGAGCGTGGAGCTGGGTATGGGCTTGACGAAGAGGCTGCAAGGGTATTAAGAATGGCGCCGAAATGGAAACCGGGCATCCAGAACGGGCAGCCTGTGCGCGTGAAATTCAGCATGCCAATTACTTTCGTAATACCTGATGATGATAAATAGCAATCAAATCCCGAAACCATGAATATCTCAAAATTTGATTTATACAAGTCCGAGTGGCTCGAGCTTGTATTCGATGATCGCAATAAAGAATACGGTGCCTATGACCTGAGGAAGCATTATGCGGATAATATGTTGAAGGCTATGGGCATTACTTTTGGCACTCTGTTAGCTTTAGGTATGACATATGCCGTTTTACATACAGCCCCACATCAGTTGCCAACCATTATTCATGATCCTCAAACTATTATAACTGTAACTCTTCGCCCGCCAGCAGAACCGCCAAGGCCAATACAACATTCAGTTCATCCACCAGCTGTACATTCCTCAACAATAATATATACTACGCCTGTTGTTGCACCTGACCCAGTAACCACCAATCCGCCCACCCGTGAACAGCTTACACAAGTCACCATTGGCCCGGAAACAGTTAAGGGCAATGGGAAAGGTGATAACATATTGAAAACGGACCAGGGGAGCGGTTCAGGGACTACACTTGCACCTGCTGCAAATATAGATCCGGTGGATGTCAGCGGACTTGATGTAATGCCAGAACCTTATGGTGGTGCCGCGGCATGGGCTAAATTTTTGCAAAAGAATATACATTATCCGCACCAGGCATCAGAAGAAGGTAAGCAGGGAAGGGTTTGGTTAAGCTTTATCATTGAAAAGGACGGGCATCTGTCAAATATTGTGGTTGAACGGGGAGTAGGTTTTGGTTTGGATGAGGAAGCCCTTCGTGTGTTGAAACTGGCACCCGCATGGAAGCCCGGAAAACAGAATGGTGCTGCGGTGCGTGTGAAATATAACATACCGGTTAATTTCCAGATAGCTGATAATGATTAGGATGAGTGAGGCGAAAGGGTAAAGGTGAAAGGTTTTTAAGCCTGTAGCCTTGCCCTTTTATTTTTTGATTTTGGACCTTTGCTTTATGCCTTTCGCCTTTACCCTTTCACCTTTTCCCTTTATCCTTTCACCTTTTCCCTTTATCCTTTCACCTTTTTTTTCTAATTTTGTGCTTCCTTTCAAAAAAACGATATTACCTTGGAGCACCTGGAATTAACCACCACCCAAACCGCCAAAGATTTAGGCTTACTACCCGAAGAATTTGAACGAATAAAAGAGATATTAGGCCGCGTGCCAAACTTTACCGAGCTATCGATTTTCTCCGTAATGTGGAGTGAACACTGCTCTTATAAAAACTCCATCACCTGGCTTAAGACCCTACCCAAAGATGGTCCGCGCATGCTGGCCAAGGCCGGTGAAGAAAATGCCGGATTAGTCGACCTTGGCGATGGCATAGGATGCGCTTTTAAAATAGAATCACATAACCACCCATCAGCATTAGAGCCCTACCAGGGTGCAGCCACAGGCGTTGGCGGTATTAACCGCGATATATTTACCATGGGTGCAAGACCCATCGCACAGTTAAATTCACTGCGTTTTGGTGATCTGAGCCTCGACCGTACTAAATGGCTGATCAAAGGTGTAGTTAAAGGTATCGGTGATTATGGTAATGCTTTTGGTATCCCGACAGTAGGCGGGGAACTGTTTTTTGATGAGTGTTATAATGTTAATCCGCTGGTAAACGCCATGTCGGCAGGTATTGTAAAGGCAGGTGAAACCGTTTCAGCAACATCTTATGGTGTGGGCAACCCGGTATATATTGTAGGCTCTGCTACGGGTAAAGATGGGATACATGGTGCGGCTTTCGCATCAAAAGATATTACAGAAGATTCGGTAAATGATTTGCCTGCTGTACAGGTAGGCGACCCTTTTCAAGAAAAGCTTTTACTTGAAGCCACATTGGAAGTAATTAAAACCGGTGCCGTAGTGGGTATGCAGGATATGGGTGCGGCAGGTATTATCTGCTCTAACTCAGAAATGTCGGCAAAGGGCGAGCACGGGATGCGCATCGACCTGGATAAAGTACCAATGCGCCAGGAGCACATGAAGCCTTTCGAGATATTATTATCCGAATCGCAGGAGCGTATGCTGATCGTAGTGCATAAAGGAAGAGAAAAAGAAGTTGAAGCTGTTTTTGATAAATGGGATTTGAATTGCGCCATTATAGGCGAGGTGACCGATACCAAACGCCTGCTGTATTATATGAATGGCGAATTGGTTGCAGATGTCCCCGCGGATGACCTGGTATTAGGTGGCGGGGCGCCAATTTACGAACGTGAATATCGCGAACCAGCTTATTTCAAGAAAAATCAGCAGTTTAAAATAGAAGATGTAAAAGAACCTGCCAATCTGAAAGATGTGGCGGAGCATTTGATATCACATCCCAACATCGCATCAAAACGCTGGGTAACCAAGCAATACGACTCGATGGTTGGCGCATCCACCATGACAACTAACCGTCCATGCGATGCGGCAGTCGTGAATGTACGGGGAACTGATAAAGCTATCGCTTTAACGGTTGACTGTAATTCGCGCTATGTGTATGCCGATCCGAAAAAAGGTTGCGCCATAGCTGTAGCTGAAGCTGCACGTAACATTACCTGTGCAGGTGGCGAGCCGGTTGCAATCACCAATTGCTTGAATTTCGGCAATCCTTACAAACCTGAAGTTTACTGGCAATTTGTGGGCGCTATAAAAGGTATGGGTGAGGCCTGTATTAAATTTGAAACCCCGGTTACCGGCGGTAACGTGAGCTTTTATAACCAGTCGACCGATGATGGGCCGGTATTCCCGACCCCGACAATAGGCATGTTGGGGGTGCTGGATGATAAATCGACCCTGATGACAGCTGATTTTAAACAACCCGGCGACCTGGTCTATTTAATTGGCGAATCGGTAAATGATATTGCATCATCACAATACCTGGCTTCTTATCATAAAATTCTATCGGCCCCGGCACCATATTTTGATTTGGACAAGGAATACGATATGCACCAGGTGATCAAACAACTGATCAAACACCAGATCATACAATCGGCCCATGATGTATCAGATGGCGGTTTGTTTATTACACTGGTAGAATCGGCTATGCCAAACGGTTTTGGTTTTGAAATAGCAGCTGATAATGCCATTCGTAAAGATGCGTTTTTATTCGGCGAAGCGCAGGGCAGGGTAGCGGTAAGCGTATCGCCTGAAGAGCAGGAGCGTTTTATTGAATTGATGGCTACCAGCGAAGTTGAATTCAGCCTTTTAGGAACCGTGAGTGATGGCTATTTGCATATCGACGAAGAATCATTCGGTCATATTACCGATATCAAGTTGGTTTATGATAACGTTTTGCATGTTATTTTAGGGGAGTAAATTGTTCCGTAGGAACATCTGGTTGGTAGAAAAATTATGATTTATAATAATATCGTTCCATAGGAACGATTGGTGTCTTGGATATGATATATGGCTAACAGTTATACACAAATTCATATTCAATTTGTATTTGCTGTAAAATACAGGGCTGCACTTATTGATAATGAGTGGAAAGAAAGGCTCCATCAATATATCACAGGCATTTTCCAGGAGAATAAGCACAAAATGCTTCAAATTAATAGTATGCCTGACCATATTCATATTTTTGTTGGGATGCGACCGCATCAATCCATATCATCTGTGATACAAAATGTAAAAACGGAAAGTAGTAAATGGATCAAAGCAAATAATTTGTGTTCTCAGCCTTTCGCCTGGCAGGAAGGATACGGTGCTTTTTCTTATGCGAAAAGCCAGGTTAGTGACGTGGTTCGTTATATAAAGAATCAGGAGATACATCATAGTAAGTTGACATTTTTGGATGAGTACAGGAAATTCTTAACTGCATTTGAAATTGAATGGGATGAGCAATACATTTTCAAGGAATTGGAATAGCACCAGGCGTTCCTATGGAACGCTGACTTAAATTAACAATATTTTTTCTACCAACCAGATGTTCCTATGGAACATTTTGCGTTGGATTTTTTTAGATTAAAGAACGACAGTAATAATATAGAATAAATGCTGAAAATCAATCGCGTACATCATATTGCCATCATCTGTTCGGATTATCAACGATCCAAATATTTTTATAGCGAGGTGCTCGGTTTTAAGATATTGCAAGAGGTTTTTCGCGAACAAAGAAATTCCTATAAGCTTGATCTGGAAGTTGCAGGGCAATACCAGATCGAGCTTTTTTCATTTCCTGACCCACCCGAAAGACCATCATATCCCGAAGCTGCTGGGTTGCGTCATTTAGCTTTTGAGGTAGATGATATTGAAGAAGCTATTCAGCATATCAATGCGTATGATGTTATTACCGAGCCTGTTAGAATTGATGAATTTACAGGTAAAAAATTTACCTTTTTTGCTGACCCGGACGGATTACCTATAGAGTTTTACGAAAAATAAACCATGCCTGATATCTTCCGGTTTAAACAATTCGATGTTGATCAAAGCGGATGCGCGATGAAGATCAATACAGATGGCGTATTGCTGGGGGCATTTGTTGATGGGGATCAACCTAAAAGCATATTGGATATTGGTACAGGAACTGGGGTGATCGCTTTAATGCTGGCACAGCGGTTTAATGATGCACAAATTGATGCTGTAGAGATCGATCCGGCAGCAGCGCAAACTGCTGAAACAAATTTTGCCAATTCGCCATTCGCTGAAAGGTTAAATATTTATCCGATAGGATTTGAGCAATTTTTTGAACAATATCACGATAAGAAGTATGATCTGATCGTATCTAATCCCCCATTTTTTATTAATTCGCTAAAATCGCCGGAGGCGAAAAAAGAACTGGCTAAACATACTGATGAGGATTTTTTTAGAAAATTGATTGTTGCTATTGCACGCCACCTGACCGTTGACGGCCTTTGTTGGCTGATCATACCCCTAAGCATTGCAGATTTTGTGTTCTATTTAGCTTCAGAAAACAATTTATGTTTGCAAAAACGAATTAATATAAAATCATTTGAGGATTCGGCACCGCATCGGGTTATCGCCTGTTTTGGTTTTGAAAAAGTTTCGACAGATATCAGTAAATTCATCATCTATAAATCCGCGGGTATTTATTCAGAAGAATATATGAAATTGCTGCAACCTTACTTTATTGCATTTTAATATGAAAACCTTATCAATTATTTTAACTGCATTATTGTTTTTTATTTTCGGTAGATTGTTTCAACAAGCAACACAACTCTATGGCGGGTACGCATCGCTAAAAGCATTTGGTGTAACTGTTGAACAAGTCAATGCATGGGAAAGGCCTTTTATTATTTTATCTGTTATATATTTTATTGCATTTGCTTTTTCGCTCTTCTTTAACATTAAGAAAAAATACATTACGAACAGTGTGATTTCAGGTGTGATGATTATGACATATTTTTTTATAATAATTTTCTACAAATTTTAATGACCCGAATAGGCCTTCTCTCCGATACCCATGGCTACCTCGACGATGCCGTCTTCAAGCATTTTGAAAATTGCGACGAGATATGGCATGCCGGTGATTTTGGTACGATAGAACTGGCAGATAAACTTGCGGCATTTAAACCGCTGCGTGGCGTTTATGGGAATATTGATGGAAAAGAGCTAAGATTGGATTATCCCGAACACCTGCGTTTTAAGTGCGAAGAGGTGGATGTGTGGATGACGCATATCGGTGGCTATCCGGGGAAATATAACCCGTCAATAAGACAAGAAATTTACACTAACCCTCCAAAATTGTTCATTTGCGGACACTCGCATATCCTGAAAGTGATCTATGATAAAAAGATCAATTGCTTACACTTAAATCCCGGAGCAGCAGGGAAACAAGGTTGGCATAAATTACGTACAATGCTTAGATTTTGCATTTCTGAGGAAAAAATTCATACCTTAGAGGCCATAGAATTGCAAAAATAATATGTATCTAATACACTAAGTATATGAAGATAGCTAAAACATTAGGCCAGTTTATTATTGAGAAACAATCCGACTTTCCATACGCTAAGGGTGAGTTGTCGAGGTTACTGAGAGATATTGCCATTGCAGCAAAAATTGTAAACCGCGAGGTGAACAAAGCGGGCCTAGCGGATATACTTGGCGAGGCGGGGACAATTAATATTCAGGGAGAAGGCCAGAAAAAACTGGACGTATATGCCAACGAACAATTTATTGCTGCTTTAAAACATGGAGGTGAATGTTGTATTGTGGCATCAGAAGAAAATGATGGGCATATTTATATCGACTCGGATGTTTCAAAGGATGCCAAATATATTGTAGCTATTGATCCGCTGGATGGATCTTCTAATATCGACGTGAATGTAGGTATAGGTACCATATTTTCTATTTACCGCAGAAAATCTACCAAGGGCAGGGCAACTTTAGCTGATGTATTACAGCGTGGCACCGAGCAGGTGGCCGCCGGATATGTGATTTACGGTTCATCAACTATGCTGGTTTATACTACCGGCAAAGGAGTGAACGGATTTACGCTTGATCCTTCAATCGGGGAGTTTTGCTTGTCGCACCCGGATATGAAGATCCCGAAAGACGGTGTGATCTATTCTATTAACGAAGGTTATTATGTTCATTTCCCCGATGGTGTTAAAAAATATATTAAATACTGCCAGGTTGAGGACGAGAAAACAAAACGCCCTTATACTTCGCGCTATATAGGTTCGATGGTGGCCGATATACACCGTAACCTAATTAAAGGCGGCATATTTATTTACCCCATAACGGCAAGCGCGCCCAAAGGGAAATTACGCCTGGTTTATGAATGTAACCCGATGGCTTTTTTGATCGAGCAGGCAGGGGGTAAGGCAAGCAATGGGTATGAACGTATTTTAGATCTGGAAGTTACCGAACTGCACCAGCGTTCGGCTATTTTTATCGGATCGGAAAATATGGTAAAGAAAGCCGAAGAAATGATGGCTTGCTTTTCGCCTCAGGTAACTAAACGCACTTTTGAAGGGTTGGTGGCGATTCAGTAGTTAGATTAGTTGATAAAGTTGGATTGGGTTGATTGAGTTGATGTAAAATATAACCATTCAACTTAATCAACCACTTAACTCAATCAACTCACAATAAATTCACCTTCGTCGATTCCATTTCGAAAACAGAATCGATCAGCAGGTCTTTTTGTTTACCGGCGGCTACAGCCAATTCATCACACCGTTCATTTTCAGGATGCCCATCATGCCCGCGTACCCATACAAATTTTATTTGGTGCAGTTTGCTTACCTCCAGGTAGCGCAGCCATAAATCTTTATTTTTTTTACCCGCAAAACCTTTTTTTACCCAACCATACACCCACTTTTTTTCAATGGAGTCGATCACATATTTGGAATCGGAATAGATGGTAACTGCCTGGTTCAAGTTTTTAATCGCTTCAAGCCCTTTGATAACAGCCATTAGCTCCATTCTATTATTAGTGGTTTTGCGGTATCCGGCTGAAAGCTCTTTATAGTGTTTTCCCAAACGGAGAATTACCCCGTAACCTCCCGGCCCAGGGTTTCCGCTTGATGAACCATCGGTAAAAATTTCGATCATAGTTGTATAAGTCCATGGTCCATGGTCGATAGCCCATAGCCAGAATTCAAAAATAGAAACATTAAAGCTAAATGAACTATTTGAAATAACATTAATATCCTAAAAAACTATGGACTATGGTCAATCGACTATGGACTAAAGATCAATCGATCTTCTTAGCTTTCAGCCTCAAAGAATTACCAATCACCACCACATCAGAAAAAGCCATAGCAAATGCGCCAACCATCGGGTTTAAGAAACCGAGAGCAGCAATAGGGATAGCTACAATATTATAGGCGAAAGCCCAAAAAAGGTTTTGTTTGATCGTAATGAGTGTATGCCTGCTGATCTGCAAAAATTTAACGAGCGAGAACAGATCGGTATTCAATAGTATTACCCTTGCACTTTGTATAGCTATCTGGCTCGAGTCATTCATAGAGATACCTACATCAGCTTTGGTAAGGGCAGGGGCGTCGTTGATACCGTCGCCAACCATAATAGTTTCGCCTTTCTTTTTGTAAACATCAATCACAGTCAGTTTTTCGCCCGGTAATTTTTCTCCATGCACCTCTTCAATACCAAGAGCATTGGCCACCTTAACACACCTGCTTTGTCTGTCGCCACTTAATAGCACCGGGGTAATGCCCATCTTCTTCAGGCTGTCGATCAAAGATGCAGCCTGTGGCTTTATTTCATCATCTATCTCAATTTGCGCCAGCAAAACCTGGTTTTTATACAGCGAAACATTAAAATCATTTTCGGCATTTGTTTTTCCTAAACCCAGGAAGTAATGATTACCCTCTACGTCCTCGGCACGCATGCCTAAACCTTTTTCTTCAGTAGCGGATCGCAGGATCGTTTTTTGCTGCGGCAGCGTTTTCAACTCACTTACCAATGAACGGGCGATAGGATGGCTTGACCGTTCTTCAATAGCTGTAATGATCCCGCGAATGATCTCTATGTTGGCACCCGGTTCAGTTTTGATCCGGCTGATATGGAATTTGCCGGTGGTTAATGTACCTGTTTTATCAAATACGATGTACTTAGTTTTTGTTACCGCTTCGATGGTATCGCCGCCTTTAATTAATATCCCGTTTTTAGCGGCACGACCAAGGCCCACCATTACCGCGGTAGGAGTGG
>JABDFM010000028.1 GCA_013286565.1 Bacteroidota bacterium | reverse complement strand
CAAGACCGTTGTTGCTAAACCAAAATATACCCCGCAGCAATTCATTTTTGACGCGCGTTTTATAAAAACTCCTTTGGTTACCCAATTGGTTCCAGACCTAAAACAGCTTGACCCTGTTAACATCAAAGGATATTTTAACAGCCAAACCGGCGATTTAGTCGTTAATGGGTCCGCACCAAAAATAGTGTATGGTACCAACGCGGTCAATAACATGAAACTGGCTATCAATACGCTGAATACGAAGCAGGACGCATTAAATTACAGCTTTTGCAGATTGATGCTGTCTATCATCAACGTTGCATTTACCGATGGATACTTCTTATTCATATTGGCTTTAGCATCCAGGCTGAAGTTGATGTTTGGATCTTTCATCCGGGCGGTAGCTACATAGCTTCCGTTATGACTGGTGCCTTTAAGTACCAGGTTCTGATAAGTATAACCCTTTACATAAGCTTTTGCTACATCGGCATTAAATTGCAGCGTGGCTTTTTTAGGGTCAAGGCTAACGCCTTTTATGTTAGCCGCCAATGTTACTTTACCCACCATCTGCGGTTGTTTGGTTAATGCACCAACATCCAGGTCGTTCGCTTTTATATTTGCCGAATAGGTTTCGCTGCCTTTGTGTGTGCCATTCATATTGGCTTTAATATCCACAGCGCCATAGCTGGAGCGCAGTATTAAATTCGTGGTAAATGTTTTCACGTTTCCCTTGAACTTGCCCTTCAGGTTTAGATTTTCGGGGATGTTGACGTTGGATGGGATACTGCCTGCAGGGGCCAGCTTGGCTATATCGGCGCGATTGGTATTGAAATCAATGATATTGAGATCGAAATAAGATTTGTTCACATCAGGCAAACCCTTCATCGTGCCTGATGCTTTGATGTGGGTATTGCTTAAGCCAGTTATTTCGAGCGATGGGATACTCAGGTCATTCACTTTGCCGATCACCCTTCCATTGATCAGGAAAGTAGCGTTTGGCGAGCTTTTAAATGGTTCCATGGATGACATGCTTGGCACTAGCAATAAAACATCTTTTAAGCCCAGATGACTGCCATCCAGGTTGGCGTTGATCCGTAGCTGCCCTAAGTTGTTGCTGATGTTATCCAACGAAGCATAGCCTATCTCCACGTTTTTCTGCAGAAGGGTTTGCGGGGTTTCCAAATACAAGTTGTTCAGATACGATTTATGCGGGCCATAAAAAAATGCGGTATGGAATTTCTTAATGCTGAGGCCGCTTTTTTCTGTAAATGCGAGGTTGTTGATCTTGCCTGAAATGGTATCCGTGGTGTATGACAGGTTTTCGAGGTCGGCATCCAGGTTACGGACGTTCATGTGCGTGTAATCCAAACCTTTTGCCAGTGGCTTTTGCGCGTCATTATCATACTTAATATTATCGTTACTAAAAGTGACTTTCCGTAAAATAGCCGCCCATCCTTTTGTGCTTTGAGGCTTGGCTACCAGGGTGTCCAGTTTTTTTATCGCTTTCACTACTGCTTTTCTTACATTCTGGGGTTTGGCAAAAGTGAATGCGGCTTTAGTATCATCCAGCGTGATGTTATTAATATCAGCTTTTTGATTTTTCAGGTCGAGCTTGTTCATCTCCACCAAAAACTTGCCCAGATCAACTTTGGCGGTCATTTCAGTTGTGCGGTAATCAACTTTTATTTTCGACAGATCGATCACCCCCACATTAAGGGTCATGTTAATAGGTGTGGTAGCGGTATCTACCGCATTAACTTTTGCCACGGATGACCCGGCGGGTGTTTGGATGATCAACGCATCTACGCCCGATAAGGTGATCTTCGGGATGTTGAATTTCATTTTATCCATATCGAAATTCTTGATACGGGTATCAAAATGGCCGAGTATGAATTTTACGTTGTTGCCGTTGGTTAAATCTTTGTAGCTGATATGGATCCTGTCCAGGATGATCTTATCCATAGATATTTTCATAGCCGAGGCGGTATCCGCAGGTTTAACCGGCTTTGCCGGGCCACTGTTAAAAGCTTTAATGATGTAATCGAAATTAAAAACACTGTCGGCGCCACGGTTTACATTGGCGGTAATTCCCTGCAGGTTGATCTCGTTTATTTCGAGTCTATGATGCAAGAGTTTAAATAAGCTGATGTCGATCTTTAGCTTGTCGCCTGCTATCAGCGTGTCTTTTTTCTGATCTTCAAAATAAACGCTGTCTAATATGATCAGTTTTGGCAAACCTAAACTGATGTGACCTATTTTAACTTTAGTGTGGATCTTATTTTGTAAATAGGTAACCGCCTTATCTTTAGCAAAATTCTGTATGGCCGGAATTTGTATTAAAATAGCTACAAGCAGTATCAAAAACAGAATACTGGCAGTAACCCAAAGAAGGGTTTTGAGGGCTATGCGGCCAAATCGTTTCAATTGTAGTTGTTTTTCAAAGGTTTAAGATAGTTTAATTCACACCCGCATTTAGCATCGCATTTGTGTAGATAATTTTTTTATAAATTACTGCCTAAATTGTTATTTGCCTGATCTTTAACCCATTTACAGTTTTCAACAACCATACACCTAAAGTTGTTTTTTAATAGATTTGTATTCTTCTTGAATTGTTGAAACAGATCAGATATGCCAGATTTTTCGCACTTACACGTACATACCCAGTTTTCTTTACTTGACGGAGCGGCTGATATATCCAAACTATACAAAAAGGCTGCCAGCGATGGTATGAAAGCGTTGGCTATTACCGATCATGGTAATATGTTTGGCGTATTTAAATTTGTTGCTGAAGCCGGGAAGCATAATATCAAACCGATAGTAGGTTGTGAGTTTTACGTCGTGGACGACCGGCACAAGAAGCAGTTTACTAAAGATAAGAAAGATATCCGGCATCACCAACTTTTATTGGCGAAAAATGCCGAAGGATATAAGAATTTAGTGAAACTATGTTCCTTAGGTTACATGGAGGGATTATACAGCAAATGGCCACGTATTGACAAGGAACTGATACTAAAATACCATAAGGGACTGATCGCCACCACCTGCTGTATCGGGGCATCCGTGCCGCAGGCTATCCTGAAAAAAGGCGAGGCTGAAGCAGAGGAAGAATTCAAATGGTGGCTCGATCTGTTTGGCGAGGATTACTATATCGAATTGCAGCGCCATGATATACCTGAGCAAAACACAGTGAACGAAGTGCTGATCCGTTTTGCCAAAAAATACCAGGTAAAAGTGATCTGCTCTAATGATTCGCACTATGTGGATCAGCAGGACTCCAACGCGCACGATATTTTACTTTGCGTGAACACAGGTGATATGCAGAGCACGCCAATAGCTACGGATGAAGAAGGTGGCAAGGGCTACCGCTTTGGTTTCCCGAACGACCAGTTTTATTTTAAAACCCAGGCCGAAATGGGCAAGCTGTTTAATGACCTGCCCGAATCATTGGACAATACTAACGAGATCGTAGATAAGGTAGAGGTGCTGAAACTGAAGCGCGATATCCTGTTACCCAACTTTGTGATACCCCCCGAATTTAATATCCACAAAACACCCGATGCAGATACGCTGAATCAGTGGGAATATTTGAAGCATTTAACATTTACCGGCGCGAAGGAAAGATATATTGATATTTCGCCCGAGGTGGAGGAGCGTATCAATTTCGAGCTGTTCACTATACGCACGATGGGATTTGCCGGTTACTTTTTGATCGTGGCGGATTTTATAAAACATGGTCGTAATATTGGTGTATTTATAGGGCCGGGTCGTGGTTCGGCAGCGGGATCAGTGGTGGCTTATTGTACAGGGATCACCAATATCGACCCTTTAAAATATAATTTGCTATTTGAGCGTTTCCTGAACCCCGACCGTAAATCCATGCCCGATATTGATACGGACTTTGATGATGCAGGCCGGCAAAAGGTAATTGATTATGTAGTTGAAAAATACGGCAAAAACCAGGTAGCGCAGATCATTACTTATGGTTCCATGGCTGCACGTACCAGCATACAGGATGTGGGCAGGGTACTGGATATGCCTTTATCGGAAGTGAACGCGCTGAAGAAGCTGGTGCCTGAAACATTGGGTATAACCCTGCGCGGCGCGATCGACCAGGTGCCCGAGCTTCAGCAGATCTATAAAGACAGCGGCTTAAAAGGTATTGTTCTCCGTGAGGCTGAAAAGCTGGAGGGTTCTGTACGTAATACCGGCGTAAATGCTGCGGGTATTATCATTGCGCCTTATGACCTGACCGAGATCGTGCCGGTCGCGACAGCAAAAGATTCTGATCTGTTGGTTACCCAGTATGATGGGCGGGTGATAGAGGATGCAGGTGTAATCAAGATGGACTTTTTGGGCCTTAAAACCTTAACCATACTGAAGGATGCTTTGAGGCTGATCAAGCAAAATCATGATGTGACGATTGATATTGATTATATTCCACTTGACGATCAAAAAACCTTTGAGCTTTATCAGCGTGGCGATACAAACGGTACGTTCCAGTTTGAAAGTGACGGTATGCAAATGTACCTGCGCGACCTTAAGCCTGACAAGTTTGAGGATCTGATCGCCATGAACGCCCTGTACAGGCCGGGCCCGATAGAATATATCCCCAACTTTATTAAGCGTAAAAATGGAACCGAGCCGATAACCTTCGACCTTGCGGATATGGAAGAATACCTGGGCGAAACCTATGGTATTACCGTTTACCAGGAACAGGTGATGCTTTTGTCGCAAAAGCTGGCAGGCTTTAGCAAAGGCGACGCCGACGTATTGCGTAAGGCGATGGGTAAAAAACAACTCGATGTACTGAATAAGATGGAAGCCCAGTTTATGGAGGGTGCGGCTGCTAAAGGCCACGCTAAAGATAAGCTGACCAAAATATGGAACGACTGGAAGGCTTTCGCCCAATATGCGTTCAATAAATCGCACTCTACCTGTTATGCTTTTGTGGCTTACCAGACTGCTTATTTAAAAGCGCATTACCCATCCGAATATATGGCCGCGGTTTTGAATAACCAGAACAACATGGAGAAGATCACCTTCTTTATGGAAGAATGCCGCCGGATGGGTGTGGAGGTTTTAGGGCCGGATATCAATGAGTCGGACATGGCATTCGCGGTCAACAAAAAGGGCCAGGTACGTTTTGGATTGACAGGTGTTAAAGGTGTGGGCGATAAGGCTGTAGAAAGTATTATTGAGGAACGTACCCTAAATGGTCCCTATAAATCGGTCTATGACTTTGCGCAGCGGTCAAACGTTCGCTCCTTGACAAAGAAATCATACGAGAACCTGGTTTATGGTGGCGCTTTTGATGAGTTTAAGCTGAACCGGGCACGTTTCTTCGCTAAAACAGAAAATGGCATTTTAACCGGGATAGAACGCCTGGTAAAGTATGCCAATGATTATCAGAATACCCAAAGCAGTTCGCAGGCCTCACTGTTTGGAGGGTCGGTAGCTTCTTATATCCCTGAACCACCACTGCCAGAAGCAGAGGAATGGCCATTGATAGAAAAACTGAAGTACGAGAAAGAGGTGATCGGAATCTATTTAACCGGGCACCCGCTTGATAATTATAAAGTAGAACTGGAAAGGTATTGCAACGCTAATGTTTCGGACCTGAAGACGGTACAAAAAGCTAAATCAGGCGAAGGCGGTGAAGATGTGATTGCTGCATTCAATAATTTGCGTAAAAAGGGTGAGTTGTCTATTGGCGGCTTGGTGGGCAACGTTCAGCATAAAATGACCAAGACTGGCAAGCCGTTCGGCACGTTTGTGTTGGAGGATTATAACGAGTCGTATGAGTTTGCTCTGTTTGGCGAGGACTATGTAAAGTTCCGTAACCTGTTGATGGATGGTTATTTCCTGCACATCAGGGGCAATATTGAAGAGAAATTTAAACAAAAGGATAACTGGGACCTACGTATAACCGCCATGAGCCTATTATCAGAAATGCGGGATAAGTTGACCAAATCCATTACTGTTTGCCTGGAGCTGAAAGCGCTCAGCACCCAGTTGATGGATGATATACAAACAATGATAGAAAGCAATAACCAGAAATATCCTGTAAAGAACTGTACCCTGCGGTTTATGGTAAAGGATATGGAAGAAGCTTTGCTGATAGAACTACCATCTAAAACATTCAAAGTAAACCCGAGTGATGATCTGATGGCCGAGATACAGAGTTTGACAAATGCGGAGCCGATGTTGAAGTAATTTAGATTTGACAACTTTTTAAAAAGTTGTCAAATCTTTCTTTTTGTGCCTATAGTGATAAATTATTCCCCCAATTATACCTATTATGGGTATAATAATTAACGATATCATTACGCCAATAACCAAGAATCCTACAGCACCTGTAGCACATCTAATCCCTGCAGCACTAAAGCCATTAACCGAAACCGTCATGGCAATTACCGATAGAAAAATGCATAGTATCATCATCAGCAAGGTAATTAAGCCAGCAGGACTGTTGGTTTTATTTTTTACTCTGCGTGATAACCATACAATCTGCAACACCGGAGCAATTAGTAAAATCAGTAAAGGAATAATGCCAATAAGCATACAACGATTTTATTATTAATACGTCGATAGTGATAAAGTAACCCAAAGCAAACCGTTAAATAGTGTTAAACCGATAGGTTGCAATAAGTTAAGCCAATAACTTTATGCCTGATGATCTCTCAGGCATATTTCTTGGAACGCAAAAATTATTGTCTTCTGTTAGTACTCCTTTTAGGATATATAGCTGCTAACGCGCAAGTCATCAGCGGAAGAGTATTGATCGATAGCAATAGCCGCCCAATTATCGCAACGATAACTACCGCGTTCCATCAAACATCAAGCAATGCCAATGGCGAGTTCAGGATCGCGGCCTCCGGGCCAGCCGATACCATTATGGTATATGCGATGGGGTACAAAACCTATCATTACCCGGTGAGCCAATGGAAACAGGGTGATATCATCATCAGGCTTCAGCCACTTTCCCTAATGCTGAAGGATGTGGAGATCAGGGCGCAGCGCAATCATAAGCGCGATTCTATACGGAACCGGAAGGAGTTTGGACAGGTGTTCAATTATCAACCGCCGAAAATGACGGATATGCTTACTTCCTCGCCTTCGACATCCAATGTGCCTTTTACCTTTGTAAATATCGATGTAGGTCTGCTTGTTAGCGTATTAACCAAGAAAAGCAACCCGACTTATAAGCTAAAAAAAGATTTGTTGCAGGATGAGCAGGCAGACTATATCAGCATCCGGTATAACAAAGGGTTGGTTACCCGCGTCACAAATTTGAAGGGTGATTCATTAGATAAATTTATGGATAAGTATTATCCAACCATTGATTGGGTAAAAAAGACCAGCGATTATGATATCATTCAATATATCAAAGCTAAACTGGCTGAGTTTAGGAAAGGGGGCTAATTTTTTTGTATTCCTGTTGTTAATAAACAGCCCAGTTTCCTACTTGTGTTAATAAGTAATTTCTGTTCGTTTCGGCAAATCATTTACTTTTATTGTCACCCAAAAGTTAAGCGGTTGGGGTTGGATAATATCATTGTCACATTGTCAGGTCAACTGTTGTGGCAAGCTATTTGAATAGTATATATTTGTAGATATAATTTAAAATTAAAAAATCATGGCTTTAGAAATAACTGATGCAAACTTTGAAGAACTCGTTCTTAAATCAGATAAACCGGTTTTAGTTGACTTTTGGGCAGAATGGTGTGGCCCATGTCGTATGGTAGGTCCTGTAGTTGAAGAAATTGCAAAGGAATACAGCGGCAAGGCTGTAGTAGGCAAAGTAAACGTAGATAACAATCCCGGCATATCGATGAAGTTCGGCATCCGCAATATCCCTGCTTTATTATTTTTCAATAAAGGCGAGATAGTTGACAAACAAATTGGCGCTGTGCCAAAATCAGTTTTGGCTGGTAAACTGGACAAGCAAATACAACAAATAGCTTAAAACATACTTCAGCATATAAAGGCCTGCTTCGGAAATATCCGGGGCGGGCTTTTTTATTTGATCCATTTTGGCGCTTTTATAATAAATACTCAATTACAAAGTTCTTTTTATTTGGATGCTAAAAGCCGTTATTATACCTTAGACAACGATGCCAAAACTGAGTGATGAACAGCAAATAAGGCAACTGGCCAACCTGGAGTTGCTGGCCCGGCAGGTGGTAGAAGGTTTTATCACCGGGCTGCACCAAAGCCCTTTTCATGGCTTTTCGGTTGAGTTTGCCGAGCATCGGTTATATAACAATGGCGAGTCGGTAAAAAATATCGACTGGAAATTGCTGGCGCGAACAGATAAGTTGTTTGTAAAGCAGTTTGAGGAAGAAACCAACCTCCGCTGTTACCTGCTGCTGGATACTTCTTCGTCCATGAATTTTCCGGATAAGGGGCTCAATAAGCTTCAGTTTTCTGTTTATGCCGTGGCTTCTTTGATGTACCTGTTTAAAAAACAGCGGGATGCATTCGGCTTAACCCTTTTTTCGGATAAGATCGACTGGATGAGCCAGGCACGCTCCACATCAAAACATCTTTTTCATTTATATGCTGAGTTGGAGAAGGTATATAATCAACCCAAAGCAAACGCGACAACCGATATTACACAGGTATTACACCGCGTGGCGGAAGAGATACACCAGCGCTCGATGATCATTATTTTTAGCGATATGCTGGAAAATGGTTACAGCGACGAAAAGTTGAAAGACCTGTTTGCCGCAATACAGCATTTGAAATATAACAAGCACGAGGTGATCATTTTTAATGTGAACGACCGGCAAAAGGAGGTTGATTTTAATTTTGATAACCGCCCGCACCACTTTGTTGATATCGAAAGCGGCGAGGAGGTAAGGGTTCACCCCAACAAAATAAGAGAAACCTATCGCGCCAACCTGGACAATTATCGCCACCAGTTGGAATTAAAGTGCGCCCAGTACCATATCGACCTCATTGATGCCAATATCCACGAAGGATATAATAGCATATTAAAGGCTTATCTTATCAAGCGGAACAGCATGATATAGTGATGATTACGCCGATTTTGGTTTGATTTCACTGGTATGAATAAAGGTTTGTGAAATTACGGCAATCAATTTGAGGCCACTTGTGTTAATGAATAAACGTATTTGCCTATATGAGACTTTCCATCGAACGAAAACCCATTAGAATTAACCCCGATCCGAAACGTGTTATAGCCAGATTCTTCTTTAATGGGAACGACAGGGCGAAGATAGTGATACAAAGGGTGATGGAGATTAGTGAAGAAACTACTTTCGGCATTGTATCACCCATATTGCAGGAATACTCCAAGCGGCACCGGAATATTACCCGCGTTTTGAGCCGGCATTGCAGTAAATTGAAGCCATTATTTACCGAATTGGATATCGATTACGATTCGCTTAGCGTTTACCGTAAACTGCTTATCGGCTCTTATTTTACGCATGAGTATTCCATTGAGTCAGCTGCGTTCTTTAACCCCTCGATAGTTGAAGATCCTGACCAAACCGAATTACAAGAAGGCCAAAGGCGTGTAATCATTAGTTTCAGGGCTGTCGGTGAGGGGCATATTTCATCCATTACTTTCCGCAGGGCTTTGATCGACCAGAATAATACGATTACTGTATTACCTTCTGGCAGTTATATCGATGAAGCCGAAATTGTTAGAAATGCGGTTTATAATAAGAAATTATTTTTCCAAAAGGCTGCAGTCACGCAAATCGATATTAGTGTATTGAAAGAGTTGGAAGAAAAGCTGGATAGTCATTTTGAATATTCCAACCTGCACCGGATCATTACAGATTCGCAGAAATTGCAGGATAGTGATATGAAAAAACTGGAGTATGATAAAATACTATGGCTGGCTGATTCATACTACGAAATTGTTTTTTCGTTAGATACCGACTTGTCCGACCGTGTCATATTCCCGATATCTGAGTATGAACGGAAAGGTATTGAGGATGCAAGGTTTGTACATTTTAAAAATGAAGATGGCAGCGCGCTTTATTATGCTACTTATACCGCTTATGATGGGTCGTTGATCATGCCCAAACTACTGCAAACCAGCGATTTTTATAATTTTAAAATAATGCCTTTGTATGGCGAAGGGGCACAAAACAAAAACCTGGCGCTCTTTCCTCGGAAGGTCAATGGAAAATATGTGATGATATCGCGCATTGATGGCTTCAATAATTACATCATGTACTCGGATAAGATCAATATCTGGGAAAAGCCGGTGATGTTGCAACAGCCAAAATTTACCTGGGAGTTCAACCAGATAGGCAATTGCGGTTCGCCGATTGAAACTGAACATGGCTGGATAATGATCACTCATGGTGTTGGGCCAATGCGACGTTATGTATTGGGTGCAAGCCTGCTTAAGCTGGATGATCCTGCCGTTGAAATAGGCCGGTTACACGAGCCCTTGCTTATCCCGAACAGTGATGAGCGTGAAGGTTATGTACCGAACGTACTCTATTCCTGCGGGGCAATTATCCATAATGGTAAGCTCATCATTCCTTATGGCGTATCTGATTCATCCACGGCGTTTGCAGAGGTTGACTTGAAAGAATTGATCAATAAGTTGATAGAAGATGCCGGGAAGGTTTAGGCCAATATTTGCTGATAAAGTTTAAAATAATCGTCCACCATTTTCTCGCTTGAGAATTGGGATAATGCCCATTGATGGCAATTCATCCTGTTAATATTTGATAGTTGGCCAACGGCTTCAACAGCCTCATCAACATTATTAACTAAAAATCCCGTCTCTTGATGTTTAATCAGCTCGGGCATGGCGCCCTTGTTAAAGGCGATGACTGGAGTGCCGCAAAGCATGGCTTCGGCTACGCTTAAACCAAACGGCTCGTTAAAATTAATGGGGTGCAGCAGTGCCAGTGCTTTCCCTAATAGCTCATTTCTTTTTTCGGGACCGGCATGACCGACGTACACTATCTGGTCATTTAGTTTTGGTTCGATCTTCTGCTTATAATAATTTTCATCCTGTATAATACCGGCTATGATCAGTTTGCGATTGCTTTTTTTGGCGATTTCAATGGCTTCTGCCGCCCCCTTATCATGGTGGATGCGACCGAAATATAATAGATAATCTCCAGGCGCCGCGTTAAACTCGAATTCACCTGTATTGATGCCATTATAAACCGTGGCCAGGTAATTCAATTGTGGGCTGCGATCAGCATTGCTGATAGATACATAATTCGAGGAAGCATTATATTTTTTATAAACGGGGATGATCTTTTGCGAAGAAAAACCATGTATGGTAGTAATTATAGGCGTTTTGATCAACCGGGAATAAGTAAGCGGCAAAAAATCGAAATTATTATGGATGATATCAAAACCCGATGCTTTTTCCATCAGGTTGCTGATATGCAGGCATTCCAAAACCTTGGCATCCTGATCGCGCTCCTCCTCGTAACCTTTTTCACAGATAGCATCCAGTTTACCTGCGGTAATAGAATCGCAGGTTGCAAACAACGTTACATCCAGCCCTTTCTTAACCAAACCCTCTGCTATGTTTGATGCAATTTGCTCCCATGGCCCGTAATGCCGGGGTGGTGTCCGCCAGGCTACGGGGGATAAAATGGCTATCTTCATTAACAGGTCTCTAATTTCTCTGTAAACTTGTTGTATTCGTATTCCAACTCAAATGCTTTTAGAACAGTAAGGTGCGAAATCAAATAGGCCAGTGTACTTTCGGCACCCTGGTTACGGTTAATGCCCGTAGGCAGCAAGCCATCGCAACAGCCCTTGGTTTCGTGGTCATACAACGGTGCACGAAGTGTATTTTCGCCTAAAAACCATTTGTAGCATAAAAACATTTTCTCGATATATTCCGGCTCGCGGAATATTTGATAAGCCTGGAAATGCATCATCACCATAGCCATGGTTTCAATAGCCTGCTGGTCGAAGGTTGGGAAAGCACCGCCACGATAGTACCATCCATCATTACCAACCGGACTTAAATAACCATTTGACAAGGTTAAATTATCCAAAAAAGCCATCGCTTTAAGGGCGATCTGCCTTGCCTTTTCGTTGCCGGTAATCTCGCATGAATGTAATAGGGCTAAAGGCAATATGGCATTATCATAAGTCATTTTTTCTTCGAACCATTGCCAGTCGGCAGACTGTGTGCTTTCAAAAGCATCGATCAAAGGCTGGGTAAGCCTTCCCAGTTCGTTCACTAAACCTTCGTCGGTTGGGAACACCCGCAGGTACAAACTTAAACCGATTACTGTATTTGCCACACCCCTTAAATACTTTAAAGCTTTAAAATGTGGTATAGATTTTTGAAATAGCTCGATAGCAAACTCCCTGTACGAATTGCTTGCCGCGCAGCCGATCAAATGTCCCAACGCCCATATCGTGCGCCCAAATGAATCTTCAGATCCCACTTCATCCAGATATTGACGGTTAAAACTCAGGAAGTTCCTGAAATTACCGTCATCGGTTTGCATATAGTGGATATAACTTAAATAGATGGGCATTAACTCAAACGCTTCCTTGCTTTTGCTGCGCTGGTAAGCCATTAAAGCCATAATAAGCGCCCTTGCATTGTCATCCAAACAATAACCTTCCTTCAAATTGGGTATGCCATATTTGGCGTGTTGTACAATCCCGGTATCATCAGTTAAACGCAAAACATGCGTCAGGCTGAATTTGGGCATGATCTCGGGATCAACAATGCTATTTTTCAATATCTTATCGCTAAAATCATGGGTAAGGCAAGCTTCCTGCGCTACCTTAATAAATTCGGCGCCCACATTTGGCCAGCGCAGGTGCAAGCCATATTCGTAGGCATTTTTCTTTAATTCGTTTAAAACACGATCCTGGTCCAGCAATTCATTTACAACTTCGGCCAATGCTTCTGAATTTTTAAAATCGAACAGGCGGCCACGGTTATCAGCCAGCAGTTCTGTAGCATGCCAGTAAGGAGTTGAAACCACCGCAGCGCCTGCCCCAACGGCATAAGATAACGTTCCGCTGGTGATCTGCGCTTCATTATGATAAGGCGTTAAATAAATTTCGGCAGCAGTAAGGTAATTGATCAACTCCTCTTCTGATACGAATTTATTGATGAATGCCAGGTTATTAGAAACGCCCAGTTTAGCAGCAAGGCTCTTTAAGTGATCGCGGTATTCCTCGCCCGAGTTTTTAATTACGCCTGGGTGGGTGTTACCTAAAACCACATACATCACATCCGGGTGATTTTTAACGATCTCAGGCAATGCTTTTACCACGGTCTCCAATCCTTTATTGCGGCTAATCAACCCAAAAGTCAATAAAACACGATGTTTTTTGAATGGCGAAAGCAATTTAACCGGGTTATCTTCCGGTTCTTCCAGGTCAGGCACGCCATGCTCTATGATCTGTATCTTCTCTACAGGGATATCATATATAGTAGTTAAAAATTCAACCGCGCGCTCGCTCATCACGATGATCTTTGACGATTGCTCAGCAATTTCGCGGATAATGATGCGCTGCACATAGCTGGGATCTTTTAATATGGTATGCAGTATGGATATCAAAGGTTTTTCGAGCCTGTTGATCAACGGGAGGATATAGATGCCGCTTTCGCCACCGTATATGCCAAATTCATGCTCCATAATGCAAACATCAGCATTGCTGGTATTGATATAGTTCGCAGCCCTTATATAGTCTTTTTGATGATTCTGACGGATCACATATTTCACTTCAGCAGGATATTCATATTCCTGTATATTTTCCGAGTCGTTGATCGCCACTACAAAGCCGCCATGTTGCAAAGTCTGCCTTTCTGGATAATTCGCATTGATGGCCCGCATTAAATTTTGATTGAACGTGGCTATCCCACATTCGCGGGGCGGGTAGGTGGATATATAGGCAACTTTCATTTATTATGCTGTTGTTTAATTGATAGATGTAATTTATAAACACCATTGCGTATGTATTGTTTACACCGGTGACTTAAAAAAAGTGCATTAATACCTGCGATAACGTAGTTTTTTTGTAAATTTTCACGATAATAGCTGTATTAAGCAGTGATCAATACGGATGGAGTAACAAATTAAATACAATTGATAACAGGTCACGATTTTGAAAAATGAAATCAAAATGTAGATTTGTAGGAGCCACTTATAGTACTAAAAAGCATTACCATAAATTCTAAAAAAATATTTTCATGGACGATATCCAGATCAAGAAGCAATCAAAACAATACGATGCCATTATAGTGGGTTCGGGAGCAGGAGGGGGCATGGCCGCTTATGTGCTGGCCAATGCCGGGCTTAAAGTTTGTTTGTTGGAGGCAGGGCCGAATTATGACCCGCGCGAAAACTCGTCGCAATTAAAAAATCCCTGGGATTCACCGCGCAGGGGTGCCAGCACCAAATTCAGGCCATTCGGCGATTTTGACGGCTGCTACTGGGGATGGGAGATTGACGGCGAGCCTTACACCCAAAAAGGGGATAGCAACTGGGAGTGGTGGCGCGCACGGATGGTTGGCGGCCGTACCAATCACTGGGGACGTATATCGCTCCGTTTTGGCCCAAAGGATTTTAAACGCCGCAGTATTGATGGGTTGGGGGATGACTGGCCGATTGGCTACGAAGATGTAAAACCCTACTATGATAAAATAGATCAACTGATCGGCGTTTTTGGCACCAACGAAGGTTTATATAATGACCCGGACGGTCTATTTTTACCAACGCCAAAACCGCGCCTGCACGAACTGTTCATAAAAAAAGCTGCCGGTAATATCAATATCCCGGTTATCCCGTCGAGGTTATCCATCCTGACAAAAAAGATCAATAAAGACCGCGAGGCTTGTTTCTATTGTGCGCAATGCGGACGAAGCTGTAAAATATATGGCGATTTCTCCTCCTCATCCGTACTGGTGAAACCTGCTGTTGCTACCGGCAATGTGGACCTGATCACCAATGCCATGGCACGGGAAGTATTGACTGACAGGGAAGGCCTTGCTACGGGCGTAGCTTATGTAAATAAGATGGATATGCAAGAATACCAGGTATTCGGGCGTACAGTGATATTGGCGGCCAGCGCATGCGAAAGTGCCAGGCTGATGCTTAATTCAAAATCAAGCAGATACCCTAACGGTATTGGTAATTCGAGCGGAATTGTCGGTAAATACCTGCATGACTCCACAGGAGCAGATATGGGTGGTATTATTCCTGAACTATTCGATCGTAAACGTTATAATGAAGACGGCGTGGGCGGTATGCACGTTTATACCCCATGGTGGCTGGATAACAAAAAAGACAAACTCGATTTTCCCCGGGGATATCATATTGAATACGGCGGTGGTTTCGGTATGCCTTTATATGGGTTTAACTGGGGGATCGAAAATTTGAACGGTGCCTACAAAATTAAAGGTCAGCAAAAAGAAGCCGGAGGTTACGGCGCATCATTGAAAGAGGATTACCGTTATTTCTTCGGCGCGCATGTAGGCATGGCCGGGCGTGGCGAAGGCATTGCAAGGGAAGACAGCTATTGCGAGATTGACCCGGATGTAGTGGATAAATACGGTATCCCTGTTTTGCGTTTTAACACCCATTGGTCGGATTACGAGATCAACCAGGCTAAGCACATGAAGGAGACTTTTAAAGAGATATTACATAGCATGGGCGCGGTAGTAACCTGGGGTGGCGATGACGGGCCGCATAATAAATACGGATTGCATAATCCTGGTAATATCATTCATGAGGCGGGCACGGTACGTATGGGTAACGATCCTAAAAAATCACCCCTGAACAAATACAGCCAGTCGCACGATGTAAAAAACCTATTTTGTGTGGATGGCGGGCAGTTTGTATCGCAGGCGGATAAAAATATTACCTGGACGATACTGGCGCTATCGATGCGTGCATCAGAATATATAATTGGTGAATTAAAGAAACAAAATATTTAATCGGGTTATCATGGATAGAAGAGAATCGCTTAAGGCTTTGATCATTGGCGGAGTATCAGCCACGGTATTGCTGGATGCCTGCAAACAGCCTGTTAAAGAAACACATAAAGATGCGGCTAAAACGCCCGATCAGCCTGATAGGATGGCGGAGGAGAATCTGGCTGATAAAAAAGTAATGGATCAGCCTAAATTCTTCACTGCTAATGAAATGGCTACCATTACCCTGTTGGGTGATATTATTATCCCGAAAGACGCCGTAAGCGGCAGTGCATCGGATGCTAAAGTGCCTGATTTTATCGAGTTTATTGTGAAGGATATGCCCGAGCACCAAACCCCCATGCGCGGCGGCTTGCGTTGGCTGGATCTGCAATGCCTCAAGCGTTTTGATAAAGCTTTTAAAGATTGCAGCCATACCCAGCAAATGGAAATGGTTGACGAGATAGCCTGGCCTAAAAAAGCCAAACCCGAAATGCACCAGGGTGTTTCTTTTTTTAATTTGATGCGCAATCTTACGGCAACCGGTTTTTATACTTCTGAAATAGGGGTGAAGGACGTTGGCTATATGGGTAACACCCCCAATCAATGGAACGGCGTGCCGGATGATGTATTAAAACAATATAACATGGCTTACACCGAAAAGGAATTGAAAGAGTGTGTGAGTTTTGATAAAAAGGCATAGAAAATAAGTATCCCCATTTAACTCTCTGTGAACTTTGTGCCGCTTCTTTGTGTATCTCTGTGGTAAAATTAACCACAAAGGGCACGAAGATTTTCACAGAGAAACACAGAGAGTTCTATGTTTTAGTATATTAAAATTAGCAGATATTACATCACATAATCATAACATTAGTTTAAAATAGGAGTGCCTATTTTTGCCGCAGTTAATCAGATACTGAATGTTTAAACCAAAAGTTCTTTATTTCAGTATGTAAGATCAGTTAATAGTTATTTTAAGGAGAGCTTGCTCTCTTTATTTGTTTATACGCAGTAATGATTGATTGCCTCCAAAATCACTGCACAGGCTTGCCTGATCTCGTCATGGCTGATAATTAAAGGAGGTGCTATCCTCATGGAATTACTGCAATGCAGGAACCAGTCGACAATTATGCCGTTGGCAATACAGCGGTCTATTATTTTTTTGTTGATCTCAAAGCTTTCCAGTTCAACAGCCAGCATCAACCCTTTCCCCCGAACCTCTTTTATTGCGGGATGAACCAATAACTGGCAGAACAGGGCTGCTTTAGTATCCACCTGTTCGATTAGTTTTTCATTCAGCAATACTTCCAACGCTGCCAGCCCGGCGGCACAGCATACCGGGTGCCCGCCAAAAGTGGTGATATGCCCGAGTATGGGGTTTTCTTTTAAAGACGACATGATCTCATTTGATGCGATAAAAGCGCCGATGGGCATACCGCCGCCCAATGCCTTTGCCAGCACCAATATATCAGGCACAATATCAAAATGCTCAAATGCGAACAGCTTTCCCGTACGCCCTAAAGCGGCCTGGATCTCATCTAATATTAATAATGTGCCGGTTTCCGTACAGCGTTTTCGTAAAGCCTGCATATAGGTTTTATCCGGTACACGGATACCAGCCTCGCCCTGCACGGTTTCTATTACTACACAGGCAGTTTGTTCGTCTATTAAATGCAGGTCATCCGGCTGATTGAAGCGGATGAAATTTACGCCCGGCAATAAGGGTCGGTAAGCTTGCTTATATTCTTCGTTGCCCATTACACTTAGCGCGCCATGTGTACTGCCATGATAGGAGTGATGACAAGCAATGATCTGGCTTCGCCCGGTAAAGCGCTTGGCCAGTTTGAGTGCGCCTTCTATTGCTTCGGCGCCGGAGTTGACAAAATAAACCGAGTTTAAGTGGTCGGGTAATAACGAAACCAGTTTTTCGGCAAAACGTACCTGTGGCGTTTGCACATATTCACCATAAACCATCAGGTGCATGTATTTGTCCACTTGATCCTTAATGGCGTTGATCACCTTTGGATTGCCATGCCCCAGGCTGCTTACACCTATCCCGGATATCAGGTCGATATAAGCCTTGCCTGCTATATCGTATAGATAAACGCCTTCGGCACGTTTAAACTCAAGCAATAAAGGAAAATCGGTAGTTTGCGCGTTATTAGCCAAAAAAAGCTGACGAAGTGTAAGCATAGTGCAAAAATAACAAAGGCTTGCACACTTAGGTATGCAAGCCTTTATTAAATATCGTTTTCGGCTTTAGGGATTAGTTTTCACCGGTTCGCTGCGCTCGGTTAGCTGCTTGATCAGTTCGTCGTTAAACTCACGTTCACTTTTAAACATCATGCTCACCTTGTCGGGGGGTAATATCTTCAGGAACTCATCAGTATAAAATTTGCGGATGTTTACCAGCTCACTTTCATAATACAGTTCCTTATTTATTTGCTCGGTACCGTTGGCCTGGGCGCTGGAATTATTGAGCCGTTTTTTCTTTCTTACCTCTTTAAGCGCGTCCTGGTAACGGCGGTATATCGGCCAGAATTTTTGGGATTCATCAGAAGTAAGGCTAAGCCGCTGACCGATATAGGTTTCCCTTACAGCCTCAACCCTGCTTACGCTGTTCTGTTGCCTGATCACCCTTTGCTCGAGGTTGGGTGGGCGGCGGAAAATTACCCGCGGGCGCTGTGCGAATGTTTTGCATCCGATGACCAGCAAGAAAATAACAAAAATATATCTGGTCAACTTATACATATTACTGGCTGGTACTATCTAATTCATCCTGCAGATCATTACTTAAATTATCCGCGTTAACTTGTTTGCTTTCGTCAATTAATGTACGGGTATCACTTGCATCGGCATTTAATTGCAGGTAGCTCTGAATTTCGCCAATCGGGATAGCCGATAACGACTTATGTAAAAATGACTGGTTATGGTCCTCTACCGCATTGGGGGTATTTTTGCTGATAAATAATGTTCCGCCAATAATCAGGGTAAGGCAGGCAGCAGTAGCATATTTAAATGCAACTGATGAAAATAAGTGCCTGATAACACCTTTAGGTTTAGCTGTCTCCTGCCTGATTGTTTTCTCCAGAATATTTTCACTAAGCTGGTTAAAGTAATCTTGAGGTACTGTAAATGCTTCGTCTTTTTCGTTTAAAGCTTCTTCTACAAAAATCCTGCTTTCTATTTGTTGTGACAGATTATCAAAATAACCCTCGGGCACTTCAAAACCTGTAGCTTCTTTATTTAAAGCTTCTTCTACTTTTATCCTGGCCTGTATGTTATCGCTTAATTCTTCGAAATAATTTTCGGGCACAGTATAGCCCTGCTCATCGGAGCTTTTTTTTAATTCATCTAACTTAACATAGGACACGATTTGCTGATCCAACTGATCAAAATAGCCTTCAGGCACTGTAAACGGGTTATTTGGATTAACCTGTTTAAGTGACATATAATCATTCAGCCATTCCCTACTTTCTTTCTCGCTGTTCATATCTTTATATAGATGAAAGTCATACCCAAAGGTTTAAAATAAATTTAAATTTAATCTCTCGATATTAAAAATGCTTCAATTTTTTTTACAGCCAGGTGAAAGGATGCCTTTAATGCGCCTACGCTCGTGCCCAGCACATCCGACATCTCCTCGTATTTCATATCATCATAATACTTCATATTAAACACCAGCCGTTGTTTTTCGGGTAGTGTTAAAATAGCCTGCTGCAATTTCAGCTGGGCCTGGTCGCCATTGAAATAGCTTGAATCGGCTAAGGTATCAGCCAGTTCATAAGCCACATCATCCAGCGGGATATTATTCTTTTGTTTTTTCTTATTCAGAAAAGTAATGCACTCATTAGTAGCGATACGGTACATCCAGGTATATAACTGGGCATCATTGCGAAAGCCCGGCAGGTTTTTCCACACCTTAACAAAGGTATCCTGTATCAAATCATCCGCATCATCATGATCAACTACCATGCGGCGGATATGCCAGTAAAGTTTTTGCTGGTATTTTTTTAATAGCAGGTTAAATGCCTCGTTCCGGGTTTTTTCATCCTGGAATTTGCGTAATATCTCTGCATCATCAACCTGTACCGACATGTAATCCTATTTATCTTTTATTCCTATTTTTGGCTAAAATAGATATAATTTACTTATTGTAACAAATCAATTACCTGTTGTGATGCACCCTGGTTATCTACTTTATCTATCACATGGGTGATCACCCCGTTGCCATCAATTAAAAAAGTGGTACGGGCGGTGCCCATATACTTTCTGCCATACATGTTTTTTTCTACCCATAGGCCATAAGCTTCCACGATTTTCTTATCAGGATCGGCTATCAGCGGGAACGGCAAGCTGTATTTCTTTTCAAATTTTTTATGCGACTTTTCGTCATCGATACTTACACCGATCACCGCGAAACCTTTGCCAACCAACGATTGGTAATTGTCCCTGAAACTGCAAGCCTCGGCAGTGCACCCGGGGGTATCATCCTTTGGATAAAAGTATAGTATCACTGTTTTGCCTTTAAAATCGGCAAGGGAAACAGTTTTACCGTTTTGATCTTTTGCGCTGAATTCAGGGGCTTTTTCGCCCACATTTGGTCTGGCCATATTACTTAAAAAAACTTGCGTTGAATTGTGAAGTGTTGTCCTTATTATCAGTAACCGTTAAATCAAATTGATGTTTGCCGGGTGCTATCGTGTTATCAAATTTATAACTTAAAACCTTTGTTTTAAAATCCCATTCCATTAAAACCCATTTGCCGTCAATTTTACCCGTGTAACTTTTAATCCCCGACAGGTTATCGCCTATCTTTAACGTTATGCGCTTTAGCTTGGCCATGTTACTGCCGTTTTTGATATCCAATGGATGAATCACCGGGGGCACGGTATCCAGTTTAATGTAGAAATCGCCAAAGGTACGGGCATCGGCTTTAATATAACCGTCCACATAAGTTCCACCCTCGCAAGCGCCGTCAGTACTTACAATTACCGCTTTGCCCATGTATTTGCCAATGGTATTATCGGGCTTTATCCACAATTCATAATGATCATTGATTGGCGTAAAACGGTTATGGATGCGGTGGATAACCGAAAAAGCACCGGGTTTTTCGGGCAGGGTAGCGTAGGTGAAGTCGAGATCGTCATACAAGTTACCTGGCGGGATAATCACTTTTATTTTATCATTACTGAACTCATTTTGCTTGTCGTAATGAAAGCGCGTGTTATTGGTGTTAACGATGCTGGCCGGGTCAGCAGGTTTAGCAGGGCTCGATTTTACTTTTATTTTTAAGGATGAGGTATTGCCTGCAATATCCTTTACCACATATTCCACGTCGTGCGCGGCGTTATCATTAAAATTGATCACCCCGCGATTGATGGATTGAGGATATAGCGATATTTTGCTTCCCGGCAGTATGAAACATTTTTGTATGAAATGGTGCGACTTCAAAAACGTGGGATAATCGATATAAGCGTTAATAGCATGTGTTTGGTCGAAAGCAAAACGCTCCGCCGCGAAGGTGTAAACCGTTGCCCCATCCAGTTTTAGTTCGATAGAATAGATGCCGTTGTGATTGAACGAGGTGCTGTTCATATCCGTAGCTGTGATGCCGAAACCGGTTTCGCCGCTTACATTGATCACCTGTGGTTTGGTTAAATGATAATGCCCTGCTGCCCCGGCTACTGCCATAAATTGCCGCGGTGTTTTTTCGCTGAACGGGCCGTCGCCTAAATGATATATACATATCATACCAAGCGTAGGCGGAATTTTATCAGGTATGGTTAAACCAAAAAGTTGTGGGTTGATGGTTTGCTCTGTTTCGGTATCCCTGATCTCGAAATGCAGGTGCGGCCCTTCTGATGCTCCGGCATTACCCGACCAGGCGATAACATCGTCCTTACAGTATTGTACCTGTAGCGGCAGCAAATTAAAATCAATCTCAAAACTTTGTTGCAGGTACTGCTGATCCCGCACTAATTTTTCCAACTCAGGGCTGAAACGTTCGATATGCCCGTAAACCGTGGTAAAACCATTAGGATGGGTGATGTAAATGGCATTACCAAATCCTCCAAACTGCACTCGCAGGCGCGAAACGTAACCATCATAGGCGGCATGGACAGGATAACCTGTGCGCCCGTTGGTTTTAAAATCAAGCCCGGAATGAAAGTGGTTTGGCCTTAACTCGCCAAAAGAACCTGCTGTACTTGGCGGCAGATCCAATGGGTAGCGGAAAAAGTTTTTTGGGTATTGTTTGGTCTGAATTATATCCTGCGCATGAGAATTAAAATAGAGTCCCAGACAAAGGATGGCAGCAATAAATGTTTTAATCATGCTTACTTAACGTAAAAATCGAGCAATTTCTCATCTCCTAAATAACCTTCTAATCTATCGCCGATATTTATCTTGCCTACGCCTTCTGGTGTGCCTGTAAAAATGAGGTCGCCTTTTTTGAGGGTGATATATTTTGATACAAAGGCAATGATCTTTTCAAATGAAAATAAAAGGTCTTTGGTGTTGCCTTGCTGACGTGTTTCCTGGTTGATGTCTAACCTAAAGTTCAGGTTATAAATATCAGCGAATTTGGATTTCGGCACAAAATTGCTCACCGGGGCCGAGCCGTCAAACGCTTTTGCCAGTTCCCAGGGCAATCCTTTTTCCTTATGGCGCTGCTGTATATCGCGGGCGGTAAAATCCACGCCTAAAGCGATCTCTTCAAAATAGCTGGTTGCAAACTTTTCATTCACATGCTTGCCTTCCTTGCTGATCTTTAATACGATCTCAATTTCGTGATGGATATCTTCCGAAAAATCGGGGTGGTAAAAAGGCTTGTTATCTTTCAACAAAGCGGTATCCGGTTTCATAAATATCACCGGGGTAGATGGAATGGGGTTGTTCAGCTCTTTTGCATGCTCGGCATAATTACGGCCTATGGCAATTATTTTCATAAGGCCAAATTATGAATTTTGTCTGAACCATGATTAAACGGATTAAAGGATTTACATGATTTTTGAGATGTATCCTCAAATTCGAAATTGAAATTCCGAAATCCGAAATACAATTCCCTCTTCAGGGGGTAAGGGGGCTCTTACAGCACTGAGATCCTCTTGATCACCGATTCTGTACCGGCAACTACCCGGATAAAATAAAACCCGCGGGATAGTTTATTGTTTATGGGGTATGAAAAGCTTTGTTCGCCCGATCCTATTCTTTGTGAAAGTAAAGTGATCACATCATTGCCTAATACATCCATTATTTTTACGGTAACGATGGCATTGCGTGATAATACATATTTCACATTGATCTGGTCGGTAATGGGATTTGGAAATACCTCTACGTCGGTTAGTAATTTGTCGTCAGCACGGAAAACATTAACTTTTAAATTAGAGGTAGCTGCCGGTTTAAGCGGCGGAAGTGCCAAATGCAAACTGTTTTTCTGGTAGGCGCTTTTTGTAATGCCTAATTTGTTTTTTGCGGAATGTACATTAGTGGTATCGCTTTTTGGATGTTTGACACCGGCGGCGAAGGCAAAGTTCATGAATACCGCTGTAGCGATCAGTATGATCCATGAAAATGTATAGGTAAAATTTCGCCTCATGCTTTAATATCTCATGCAAAAATATAAATAAAGCGCTCATCAATTAAGAACCCGGAGCCATTCTGAAACATTTTAACAAAATTTAACAAAAAAGGATTTTATTAGTTTCATATTTGCCCGACCCCTTTTTACGTATTAGATAGCATTAATAGTTATAAATTTAACACTTAATATTTAATAAACTCTATTTTTATAAAGTGACAGCGACTCATAAAGATCTGCAAAAACTATCCCTCGCGGGGCTTCTGATTAGTTTAGGTATCATTTATGGCGATATCGGTACGTCGCCGCTATATGTTTTTAAAGCCATTGTTGGGGAGCAGCACATTTCAGAAACATTGGTGCTTGGAGGTATATCCTGTATATTCTGGACGTTGACCATGCAAACCACTCTAAAATATGTGGTGATCACCCTACAGGCCGATAATAAGGGTGAGGGTGGCATATTCTCTTTATTCTCCTTAGTTCGCCGTAAGGCAAAATGGCTGGTTGTACCCGCTGTTATAGGTGGCTGCGCGTTGCTGGCCGATGGTATTATCACACCGCCCATCACGATATCAGCAGCCATTGAAGGATTGGTGACCAAATTTCCCCATTTACATACAGTTACGATAGTTATTATAATCATTGCGGCCCTATTTATCATTCAGCAGTTTGGTACATCGCTGGTAGGCAAGGCCTTTGGGCCTATTATGTTTATTTGGTTCACTATGATGGGCGTATTAGGGATGGCTTTTATTTTCCAGATGCCATCCATTCTAAAAGCTTTAAATCCATATTATGCTTATAAGCTGTTAAGTAACAGTAATTATGACGCGTTCATTATTTTAGGTGCGGTGTTCCTATGTACTACAGGTGCCGAGGCTTTATACTCCGATCTGGGGCATTGCGGGCGAAAAAACATAAGGATCAGCTGGATATATGTTAAGAGTTGCTTGGTGATAAATTATCTTGGGCAAGGTGTTTGGCTGTTGAACCGCAGCGGGCAGGCTCTTGATCTGAACCGGCATAATCCATTCTATGAAATTATGCCAGCCTGGTTCCTGGTATACGGTATCGGCATCGCTACTATCGCTGCCATCATTGCCAGCCAGGCGCTTATTTCAGGCTCATTTACACTTATAGCCGAAGCCGTACGATTGAATTTATGGCCCAAGGTAAGGATCAATTATCCAACCGAACAAAAGGGCCAGCTTTACGTGCCCAGCGTTAACTGGCTGCTGTGTGCCGGCTGTATAGGGGTAGTTTTGTTATTTCGCCATTCGGATAGCATGGAGGCGGCCTATGGTTTAAGTATCACCGTAGCGATGCTGATGACCACCATACTGGTTTCAAAATTTTTGGCAAAAAGAAAATTTCCAACCTATGTGATAGCCATATTTTTAGTGGTCTATCTATTTATTGAGGGGACATTTTTATCAGGTAACCTGGTTAAATTTGTACATGGGGGCTGGTTCACCTTATCGGTAGGTGCGGTTTTATTTACCATCATGTGGACCTGGCATATTGCCCGCAGGATCAGGAACCGCTTTGTTAAATTTATCGCGATAGAGGATTATTACAACATCATAAAGGAGCTGAGTGATGACGAAACGGTGCCCAAATATGCATCTCAGCTGGTGTATTTGACCAGCGCTAATTTTGACTCAGAGATAGAGTCGAAAATTATTTATTCCATTTTGCAGAAGCAGCCTAAACGGGCCGATGTGTATTGGCTGGTGCATGTTGATGTAATGGACGAGCCTTATAAACGTGAATATGAGGTGCAGTTTTTAGTGCCTAATAAGCTTATCCGTATAGATTTTAAACTGGGTTTCCGCATTGAGCAACAGATCAACCTGTTATTCAGGAAAGTGGTGGAAGACCTGGTAAAAAAGGGCGAGGTAAATATTACCAGCACCTATAAATCATTGAACAGGCATAAAATTGTAGGCGATTTTAGATTTGTGGTGATCGAGAAGGTGGTTTCGCGCTCACACAACTTATCCTTATATGAGCGGTTTATTATGGCTTTTTATCATTATCTTAAAAAAGTAAGCTTATCCGAAGAGCGCGGCTTTGGGCTCGATCTGAGTTTTGTTACCGTAGAAAAAGTTCCGCTGATGCTGGCTGATCCTGAAACTGTAGAAATTCAACGCATCAGTTAAAAACATTTTGGCTACAGATTGTTAACAGAATGTTAAGTGAGCTTTATAAAGTATAAAACGCACTTGCCTTATATTGTTGATATACACCTATGAAAAAAATAATTCTCGTTCTTATTTGCTTTATTTCATTTGAAGCTTATGCCCAGAATAAACCAGATACTACAAAAAAGAAACTGGTTGATACGGTAAAAAAAGACCTTTTAACAGCTCCAGATACGGTTAAAAAGTTACACAGCAAGGTTATAACATTGGTTATCCCTACGGCTGCTATCGCTTATGGGGTATCCTCGTTTGTGATCCATCCAATACGCCGCTTTGATTATTATATCCATAGTGATATAGAAAGAACCAATCCTAATTTTAATACGAAGGCCGAAAGCTATTTCCTTATTACCCCGATTGTAATGGTTTATGGTTTGGATCTGATTGGCGTGGAAGGCAAAAACACATTTATTGACCGCACCGCTTTGCTTGGGTTATCTGCCGGGTTTGTGGGAGCCTCTGAACTCATAACAAAATACACCACACATCGTTTACGGCCCAATGGGACTGATTATTTATCTTTCCCGTCGGGGCATACAGGCCTCGCATTTATGGGAGCCGAATTTTTGGCACAGGAGTATTCAAATAAATCTCCTGTGTACACAGTGATAGGCTACGGTTTTGCCGTTACCACGGGTATTTTCCGGATGTATAACAGGGACCACTGGTTTAGCGATGTGGTTGCAGGCGCGGGGTTTGGTGTACTGTCAACCAAACTGGCTTATTTGGTTTATCCTTATATCCGCAACAAGCTTACTCACAAAGACAGCAAGGGCCGGAGCACCATGATAATGCCCACCTACCAGAATGGAACGCCGGGATTGTCATTTGCTATGCAGTTGTAAGAGATGTTGGAAAGTTGTAAGGTTGAAATGTTGTAAGGTTTAATTGCTGCTAATTGCAAATAACTTTCCAACCTTTCAACGTTCCAACAAAACCATCTATTTATACCTGATCTTGTATCCTAAAATAATACTGGCAAATATAAAGGTGATCACATTGGCTATGGCTACGGGCAAACTGTGGCTCGTTATGCCATAGATCAGCCATAATAGCGTACCGAGTGTGAACAGCGTGTACATAGACAATGAGATTCCCGAAGTATCCTTAGTTTGTATGGTTTTGATCGCCTGCGGCAAAAACGAAACCGTGGTGCCAAAAGCCGCCAGGTATCCAATGATAGAAACGGTATCTATTTTCAATGGGTTGAGATTTTAGCTAAAGATAGGGTTTTTGATGTGCAGATTTGAAATCAAACCTCCACCTTATGCTCCTTACCCAGTACACTGTGTTTATAGCTATACCTAAAGTAAATAACTAAACCTATAATCAGCCAAATTATAAAGCGCAGCCAATTGGTTGTACCCAACTCTGTCATAAGGTAAAAGCAGGAGAATAATCCAAGAACAGGTATCAAAGAGTAATTTTTGATAAAACCGGCTATTGTAATTCCTAAGACCAATATAGAAAAGGCAAAATAGGGTATCCTTTCGCGTAGCACTTCCCATTTTGTTAAGTTCGGCTGGGCTGAATCAATCAGCCCAAAGAAATTTTTATAGAATTCCGGAAATTGTATGTGGGTAAAAATAATCGCTACAATTAAGATAATAGGAACAATGTATTTCCCATTAACGTAGGGCACTCTAAATTTACCCTCGTGCTTCTCGGTTCTTGGCAATATTAAAATCCCCCCGCAAACCAATACAAATGCAAACAAAGTACCAATGCTACATAAATCTGTCACCAGTGCCGAATCAAGAAATAAGGAGGGAATGCCTACTACCAAACCCGTAATAATAGTTGCAAAGGAAGGTGTATGGTATTTTGGATGAAGCTTTGAAAACCTTGGCGGCAATAAACCATCACGGCTCATACTCATCCAGATGCGTGGTTGGCCTATCTGAAATACGAGCAGTACTGATGTGGTTGCAACAACTGCACTTAATGCAATAATGCCACCAAATATATTTAACCCTCTTTCATTAAATGCACTTGCCAAAAAATCACTGGTATTCAGTTTTGTGTAGTTAACCATTCCTGTAAGCACAAGCGCGATCAAAATATATAATATTGTGCAGATGATAAGGGAATAGAACATTCCTTTTGGCAAATCCCTCTGAGGGTTTTTACATTCTTCAGCGGTTGTGGAAATAGCATCAAAACCAATATATGCAAAGAATACTGCGGAAACGCCCTTCATTACACCAGCAAATTTATTCGGTAAAAAAGGAACCCAGTTTGCGGGGTTTACATAGTAAAAACCAACTGCTATTACTGCAGCAACTACTATCAGTTTAAACAATACCATCAGGTTACTGGCCCGTCTCGACTCTTTAATGCCTATATAAACGAGGTATGTAATAAAAACGGTGATAGCTAATGCAGGAAGATTCAAAATAAAAGGAACAGACCCTATGCGTGGTGCGTTAAGCCATATATTGTGCATGTTTGAAAAATCCGCAGCACCAACGGTATCATGCTTAGCCATTTTTTCCAAATATTGAATGCTTCCATTTTTTGCTTCAAAAAAGCTAGTAGACAAAAAATCGGGAATGCGCAACCCAATATTATGCAAAAAGCTTGTCAAATTACCTGACCATGAAATGGCTACTGTAATATTTCCAACAGCGTACTCCATCACTAGATCCCAACCAATTATCCATGCAATGATCTCGCCAAAGGCTGCATAAGAATAGGTGTATGCACTACCCGACATGGGGATGCGTGAAGCAAATTCTGCATAGCAAAGGGCAGAAAATCCACAGGCCACAGCGCAAATCATAAATAAAAAAATAACACCCGGGCCACCATCAAAGCAAGCTTTGCCTACAGTGCTAAATATTCCGGCGCCTATAACAGCTGCAATACCCAGCGCGGTAAGGTCGCGTACGGTCAAAACTTTGTTTAATGATACTCCATGACCATCATCAAGGCCTGCACTGGCATCTGCTACTATTTTTCCAATTGACTTTTTACGGAAGATACTTTTAGACATTTAGTTTTAAATGTTAAGGCTAAGCCCAAACATACTACTTTTTTGCATTGAATTAAATAGCATATTCTATTAACTTGCACCCATGAAAACAAGCCTGAACGAGATACTGCGCAGAATTAAATGGCTCGCAGTACCTTATTTGCTTATTTTATGTATTTGCCTGCTCATAAAAATAACTTATACCCGCGAGGAGATTTATTTTGCTGTAAATGGTATCAACAACCCATATGCCGATTTCCTGGCACCTTTTGTTACAGATCTAGGCAACGGGTGGACGGCCGTAGCTTTGGCTGCCATATTGGTATTATTCAGCTACCGTAAAGCATTTATAGTTGCCTCGGGTTTTGCTGTCACCTCCATTACGGCTCAGATCATCAAATATCTTTTTGACGCGCCCCGGCCTAAACTCTATTTTAAAGATCAATTAAGCCGGATTCATTTTGTTAAGGGTGTTGATATATTAAGCCTTCATAGCTTCCCCTCAGGGCATACTGTGACCGCATTTATGTTAGCCGTACTATTTACTTACTGGAGTAAAAATAAAGCTTGGGGACTGGTGTTTTTATTGATAGCGTGTTTGGTAGGCTATTCGCGGATGTACCTGAGCGAGCACTTTTTTGAAGATGTAACCGCAGGTTCAGTATTGGGCGTTATCCTCACGGTAATATGGTTATACTGGCTGGATAATAAGAAATTTATACAGGCCCCTAAATGGCAAAGGGGCCTGTTAAATTAGACAAGTTCGACGTTGCTGTTCTTTTTTCTGAAAACCAGCCATACTATGGCAAGAGTAACCAGGATACCACCAGAGATCATGATGATATAATTTGTTCTTAACCCGGTCGCTTTACTCAGATCGGTATATTGGTCGTTCCGTTGTAATTCGGGCGAAAGCCTGATCGAACTAAAAAATGATTTTGCTTCACTATTAATCAGGTCCTTCCGCGACTCCGGGAATCCATATTCAAAAGTATAAATAGCATCCTGTGTATAGATCAATACAAAGTCCCGGTATTGATTATCGCCGTTAGCGTCCTTTGATAGCAAAGTGAAAGCTTTGGCTTTTAACGTGCCTACGGTAGTATCTCTCACAAACTGGGCGCTTCCCTGTGATTGAGCTTGTATGCCGCTAACATACCTTTTCATCACTGAGTTAAGGTCCTTTTCTTTTTTTAGAGGCGGATTACCTACAGCGTTTGCCTCCCTGATGGCCATCATATAGCCCAGGTCGGTAGTAGCCGAAAATATTTGTTGCCCTAAAGTGTCCCTTTTATAATAATTTGCTGGCAGCGAAACCGTTACCAGGGTGTCTAATTTCACTGATTTTAACGCTTGTGCATGTACCGTATCAATCAGAAACAGCACACTAAAAAATATAATTAACTTCTTCATACTAATTTAATAACTCCATAAAACACTAAAAAGTTTTAACTTATATCCATAAGTTGAAGATATAGACTGAGAAAGTAGTAAATAATAATATACTATATTATTATTTACGCTGGGATGACGGAGGGGCTTATTAGTGGATAAGTGGGTTAGAATGGATGGATTTGTTCTAATTGTCATGCTGAGGAACGAAGCATCTTCTCCGTGCGATTAGATGCTTCGTTCCTCAGCATGACAAATTACTCTAAGACTATTTTTTGTAATAATGCCTTTTATTTCCCCATCATCCCCGGATCAAAAATGCTTTTATCGAGCGGGCCGCCGGGGACTACATCATGGTATTTCTCTATCTGCAACAGGTGATCATTCACAAGAAAGGTGCACCTGGTCTCGCTCCAGGCTTTTTTTAGAGGGATATGGTCTTCAAACCGGCCCTCTTCTTTGGTGCCACTATCGTATTTGATAAACCGTACCGCCACCAGTTTGTCGGCGTCTATCCATAGCTGGTTTACTTTATCGGTGTCCTGGTCGGCGCCGATCACATAAGCCGGTTTGTCGCCCCATTTGCTGGTGTGGAATTTGGTTAGATCATAATGCAATGCCTTAAAATGAGCAAGTACCTCGTCAAAAGTGTTAAAGTATAATCCGCCCAAAAAGAATATCAACTCGTTTTCATTTTTTACAGCCCTGGTCACTTTGTTTTTGTTGAAAACGTAGGTGGAATCATGCCTGAAGATAACACCAGTACCACTATTCGGGCTATCAAAATCGATCCTCAGCAGGTCGGGGTAAGCGATACGCTCGTACCAGGTGTTTGATTTTACCAGGCTGTCATTCCGGTACCTTTCGGTAGTTTGATTAAAACTTAAACTGCTGTGCCATTTGTTATGATAGCGGTTATACATTTTTTGCAGCAGGGTAGTTGAGTCCAGTTCTTTTTGCGCTGACAAAGGCAAAAGAAACAACGCGATGATGGCTAATATTTTCATAATTCTCTATGCTGTAAATTCTTCAGGCTGCGGTCTATACCGCCACCTGTCAATAGGTTAAGCCAGTATTTTTTATTGAAGTTAGGCAAAATTACAGGAATTTATAAATCGGCCAGAACAAGTAATATTTCTTTTACATAATGTGGTTTGAGTGTTAATTCGATATTCAATATTTAAAATTCATTATTCGATATTACCTTTACCTAATCTTTATGGGTCAATCAACTACCGCTACCTACACCAAATGGCTCTATATTTTTATAGCTATGGCTGTTTTGGTGAATTTCAGCGGGTTGTTCATCACCATCATCGGTACCGATGGAACTTTGTATGCCGGCATCGCCAAAACCATGGTACTGCATCACGACTATGTAAACCTGTATGCAGCGGGTTCCGACTGGCTGGATAAACCACATTTCCCATTTTGGGTTACCGCGTTATCATTTAACCTTTTTGGTTTTACCACCTGGGCCTACAAATTGCCAGGCATCCTGTTTATGATGATGGGGGCATGGTACACCTACCTGTTTGCCAGGAGTTTGTATAACAAGGAGGTAGCGCTATGGGCCGTACTGATCCTGCTTACTGCCGAGCATATTATTATCTCCAATAATGATGTACGCGCCGAGCCTTTTTTAACCGGACTGGTGATCGCTTCGGTTTATCACTTTTACAAAGCGTACCTGCAAAATAATTATTGGCAATTGCTCGCCGCATGCCTGTTTACAGCCTGCGCCATCATGACGAAAGGTATGTTCGCGCTGATACCCATCGGCGGGGCTATTGCAGGGCAGTTGATCATCACCAAACAATGGAAACAACTTTTTAACCTGCGCTGGCTGGTCGCGGCTATTTTAATACTGATCTTTATCCTGCCCGAGATATACTGCCTTTATGAGCAATTCGATCTGCACCCCGAAAAGGTGGTTTTTGGTCAGAAGATGGTATCGGGTATCCGGTTCTTTTTTTGGGATAGTCAGTTTGGGCGTTTCTTTAATACCGGGCCGATAAAAGGGCACGGCGATCCCTTCTTTTTTGTCCATACTACTTTATGGGCCTTTTTGCCCTGGTCGCTTTTGTTATTCACAGCGATATTTCAATTCATCAGAAAAGGCCGTAAAAGTGTACAAAGCTTTGAGTGGTATTGCCTGTGCGGGTCGCTGCTTACCTTTTTGATATTTTCGACATCACAATTCCAGTTGCCATACTATCTGAATATCGTTTTTCCATTTTTTGCTATACTCACGGCGCAATACCTGTATCACCTCAGTTCCGAAAAAAGCATCCGGGCGGTGCGTATTACACAGATCAGTGTTATTTCAATATTATTTGTAGTCGTTGGCTTAATTCAATACTTTTTCAGGCCCGATGCATTAAACTGGGGAACAGTAACTGTTTTGATCGCATTATTTATCCTGTTATTATTTCTGCCGCGGGCAATTACAGCCAAACCACTTTACCGTATCGGGTTTAGCACATTGCTGGTTTCGTTTATCATCAACCTGTATTTAAACCTGGCATTTTACCCATCCTTACTGAAATACCAGGCCGGGAGCGAAGCTGCAATATGGATCAATAAAAACAACACAGCCAAACTACCTGTGGCGCAGAACGGGGACATTCCTTACACCATGGAATTTTACCTGGATCAGCCTTTAGCCACGATCAATGGTGATGGTACAGGTGTCATTCCGCCTAAACCTTTTATGCTATACGCCCCAACTGAAGCTATTAACAGGTTTAGCGCCATAGGCTGGCATATGCAACCTGTTAAAACATTTCAACGCTATTTCATTGCCCGTTTAAAGCCTGCATTTCTAAATGCGGCCACGCGGGAAAAGGAGTTAACACCTATGCAGTTGGTGATAGTACGATAATGTGCCTACGCTATTTAATAAAAAATCAAATTGTCATTTCGAACGAGGAACGAGGAGAACTACTCTCTTGAGCGGGCTTGAGTTTGGATTGTGCGAGCGAAAAAATCTTATACAAGCGAAAAGCGAACTATGCATGTTGGCGACCTGCATGTAGTTTAAGATTTCTCGCTACGCATCGAAATGACACAGCTTGTTATATTATAATAACTCAATACTGATGAAAGGCCTGCGATACAAATTCCAGCACACTGGGCAGGGAGGCGCGCCAGTAAGTCCAGTTGTGGCCGCCATCGCGGACACGGAACTCGTGGGGTATCTCTTTTTTGCGCATAGCGATGTGCACCAGGCAATTGCCTTCGTATAAATGATCATCGTCGCCATCATCAATATACCAGCGCACCGCCTTTTTCTGATCATCGGGCATATTATTCATCATCGCCAGCACGCTATGGCTGTTATAATAATTGCTGATCACAGAATCGGGCAGGTTTGGGTTATCCCTGGTTAATTGTTTGCGGGCGTCATCTAATGTTAAAGGACCTGTGTTGGCGCTGAGCGGGCAGGCTGATGAAAACATTTCGGGGTGATGCAGGGCATAAACAAAAGTTCCGCCGCCGCCCATTGATAAACCGGCCACCGCACGATAATGCTTATCGCTTTTGATGCGGTATTTCTTTTCTACATACGGTATCAACTCCTTAAAAAAGAAATCCTCGTAATTCCAGTCGCCTTTTACATCGTTGAAATAGCCACGGCGCCCGGTATTGGCATCCGGCATAATAATGATCATCGGGGTTGCCGTACCATCCTTTATTGCCTTGTCGGTGATGCTCTGCACCTCGCCAAACTGTACCCAGCCGGTCTGATCGTCACCACCGCCATGCAGCAGGTATAAAACCGGGTAACTTCTGTTTGATGTTTCATAATCAGGCGGCAGGTAAACCGCGTATTTGCGCTCACTTTTGAGTATTTTGCTATTTAGGGTTAAGTCATCATACACTTTGCCTGATTGGGCAAATAATATAGTGGGCATTAGCAGCAACAGTGCAATAAGCCCTGATATAGTTGATTTCATTTATAAAGGTTTAAAAATTGGAGTATAAGTAAATTTAGGTTTTAAATATTGGCAATAAAATTCGTAATAAATATTTTACCGGTAGTGTAGCGATTTGTTTTGATCAAGCGTAATATTAATTAAAACATCCACCTATTTTAAAAAACTAAACTAACCTTATGAAACGCATTTATCCGCTGCTCAGCCTGCTCCTTTTAATTATTGCTTTTGCTTCCTGCAAAAAAAGCAATTCTGATATTAAGCCCGGTACCGGAAGAGCACTTGTGCTTGACGCTGTTGGGCTGCAAAAGGCGGCAGCGGATAATGCGTTTACTTTTAACCTGTTCAAAACGGTTGCACCAGGTAATACGGGCAACCTGTTCATTTCGCCGCTTAGCGTAGGTTTTGCCATAGGGATGACCAGCAATGGCGCAAATGGCCCAACCCTTGATTCTATAAAAAAAGCCATGAATTATAATGGCTTTACCCAGGATCAGATCAATAGCTACTACAATCAACTGCTTACCCAACTGCCCGTGCTTGAACCTAATACTACTTTGAAAATAGCAAACTCCATTTGGTACAGGCAGGGGTTCAATGTGCAGCCAAATTTTTTGACTACCAACTCTAATTATTATAAGGCAAAAGTGCAGGCGCTTGATTTCGGTAATCCAGCTTCAACCACTACGATCAACAACTGGGTAAGCGATCAAACTAATGGGAAAATACCTGAAATTGTTAGCAGCATCGGATCGGATGATATAATGTTCCTGATCAATGCCATTTATTTTAAAAGTATATGGGCCAACAAATTTGATCCGGCTAAAACCCATAAAATGGCGTTCAACCTAAGCAGCAATAGCCAGGTACAGGCTGATTTTATGGCGGGTTATGATATGCCCTGCAATTATTATGCTGATGACTCAGTGCAGGTAGCCGAACTGCCTTATATCAACAAAAGATATAGCATGATGATGGTGATGCCGGGCAATGGTAAATCAGTTAATGATATCATTCCAACCCTTAGTTCTGCCAAATGGCAAACCTGGGCAAGCAAATTATCACCCACTAACGTTGATGTTTTGATGCCAAAGTTCACTTTTGGTTATGATGTTATTTTAAATGGAGCTTTGAGCAAATTAGGCATGGGTATTGCTTTTTCGCCTGCGGCAGATTTTACGGGTATTAACCCTGGTGGCGGATTAGATATATCCTATGTAAAGCAAAAAGCTTATGTTTCTGTAGACGAATCAGGAACCACGGCCGCTGCAGCAACTGTAGTTGTTATTTCGACTACTGCCCGCCTTACCCCGCAGTTTACCGCTGATCATCCTTTTATATTTGCGATCAGGGAAATGAACACCGGGCTGATCCTATTTGTTGGCATAATGAATAACCCGCTGCAAAACTAATTGCAACGGGTTATCCAATATTTATTAGAATTTCGATAATACGCCTAAGCCCGAGCAGGCATCCCATCCGGGTCCGGCGGTATAGCCGGTATTGGCTGAAGTGGTTTTGTTATCGCCAACTGTAATATCACGGCAAAGCGAAGGGGTTGAATACAGAGTGGGGTTAATAAAACCCACCCATTTTCCCTTTTGCTGATTGATGCGGGCAATCAGCCCGGCCATTAACGGCGCTACAGCGCTTGTGCCGCCAATTACCATTTGCTGCCCGTCAACCAATACTTTGTAGCCTGTATTTGGGTCGGCATCTCCAGCCACGTCTGGTACGCCGCGGCCTTTGAATTGCGTATTCAGCGATAGGGGTACATTGGCATTGACCTGGTAATCAGGCAGGGCAAAAAAATCGCTCACGCCGCCGCCTGATGCGGAACTACTGCTATCGTGCCAAACGGTTTCTGAGCTTACGGTGTTATTATTAGTTGTTAAACTGGTGCCACCACAACCCAGCACATAAGGGCTTGATGCGGGGAAATCAACGTGTACATTCCCGTCGGTCACGCTATCGCTTGATCCACTGTCGCCCGAGGCTATACAAATAGTAACGCCGAGCACTGCCGCGGCTTTAAAGGCTTCGTTAAAACTGGTGAGGGATTGCTGTGTCCAGTTTACCTCGGCCGAACCCCAGCTAATGGATAATACCGATGGTTTGTTTGCGCTATCATGCACGGCTTGGGTTATCCCATCCAAGAAACCCTGATCCGTATTGGGGCAAAAATAAACCACGATGTTTGCGCCCGGCGCCACGGCCCCTGCTACTTCAATATCAAGCATCACCTCGCCATCGGCGCTATTTGCATTTGAGGGACTGTTCTTTCCGCCATCCACTGATATTGCTTTCACGGCAGGCTTTTTTATGCCGAGCCCTTTAAAATAGGTGGTAATGTCCTTAGTGCGGAAGCCCCCGCCTAATTCCAGGATAGCTATAGTTTGGCCCTTGCCGTTAAATCCCGCAGGGAAACCATAAATATTGGCTAACTGGTCGGGGGTAAAGGCTTGTGGTGCGGCGGCATGTGAAACAATCTGGCCGTTACGTTGGGATATCCTGAACATGGCACGAGCGACAGGGCGGTTGTCGAGACCAAAAACACCCTCAACAATATCTTTTAATGCAACAGGAACAAATATCTCGCCCTGGCGCACCCGGATGTTATTGCCGGCTTCATCAGTCGCTCCCGATAAAGTTACGCCAAAAGCAGCTTCCATATCAGCAATGGTGCCCCTCAAAATAACACTTCTGCGGGCCAGATCTGCGTCCACTGTACTCAGGTGATACTCCTGGGCAAAAGCTTCAACTTTATCGGTATCTTTTTTAGAGGCGCCAAATTGTTTTTCATAATTGCTATGACTGACCTGTTCGCCCGACCTGAGTTTTGATTCGATCGATCGTTTTCTGCGGATACGTACCGTAACTTCAATAGCTTCTTTACGATTGATCTTACCCGTAGTTTCACCCGGATGCACCAGCTTATTACTGCCTGCTACGGCAACTGTTTTTTGAGTTTCCATGATAAATTTTATTTAGGCCTATAATTAAATATTAGTTAAAGGTAGCCCTTATCAAAAAGATTCCCATTAGTACAATTACGGGTTTTGATGCGTGTTTTTACGTTATTTGAAATGGGTGATTGAGTTAGATTAGGTTAGAATAGTTGATCAGGTTAAACTAAATCAATCACCCCTTCTAAACTTCAAATCAAAACTCAGGAATAATGGTTTTTTATGCCCTTGTTCAACTGCGCCAAAATAGCCGCATCCAGTTCACATTGGCTCGAAACGCAATTCAGCTGCTTATCAAAAGCAACCTGGCCTAACACCTCTCCCTGGTCAACTACCAAAAATTTGCCCTTTTCATCAGGTAAAACGGCTACGCTGCGCTCGTCATTATTAAAATTGATTAAAATATGAAACTGACGTTCCGGATGGAATGCTGATCGCTGAATCATAATAAGCCCCTTTCTGTTAATTTTTAGGTAGAAAGTATTCTCATATCAAATTTAACGAATAGTTATTCAGAAAAGTGCAAACTTTGTATTAATTTTTGATAAAAATTCATCAATTTTTGGGGTAAAGGCTTTATATCAAGTTAATATTGGGTGAAGTGGGATATGTTTTAGCATAGCGTAGAAACCCACCCCCGCCACTACACTTACCTACGCGCCCCCTCCAGGGAGGGGATTTGTTGATTATCCCTTCAACCCCTCAATCTCTTTTAGCGTTTTAGGCAGGTACTTGCCTAATAATTGATAGCCACTATCTGTTATTAAAAAGTTATCCTCAATGCGTATGCCACCGAAATCGCGGTAGGTGTTCAGCACATCATAGTTGATAAAGTCAGCGTACTTTTTTTCGGCCTGCCAGCGGTCTATTAGTTCAGGGATGATATAGATCCCCGGTTCTACGGTTAGCACAAAACCTGCTTCCAGCTCTCGGCCCAGGCGCAGTGATTTCAGCCCGAAGATGGATGTTTCTTTTTTCAGCGTATCGGTATAACCCACATAAGGCTCGCCCAGGTCTTCCATATCATGGGTGTCCATGCCCAGCATGTGGCCCAGGCCGCATTGAAAAAACATGGCGTGCGCGCCCGCTGCTACCGCTTCGGCAGAGTCGCCTTTCATGAGCCCAACCTGTTTTAAGCCTTCCGCCAGTTTCTGGCAGGCGGCAAGGTGGATATCTTTATATCGTACACCCGGTTTTAACAT
>JABDFM010000027.1 GCA_013286565.1 Bacteroidota bacterium | reverse complement strand
GCTACGCGAATTGTTGAAGAATGTACTTAACAGTTCTTTCGAACAGGAAAAAGTGATGGAAACATTAAAAAATACTATGCCATCTGACCCGAATTATATTATATTAGCACAAAAACAAAAAGACATAAAAGATAATTTAAAAACAGCAGAAGACAGTTTATATTCATTAAGCCGGCGGGTTCCGCAGATACAATCGACTGTTAACCAGGAGATCGCCAGCATAAATAGCCATATTGACCAGTCGTTGGAGAACCTGGGCGACCGCCGGACAGCGGAAGCTAACCGGAACCAGCAATATTCAATGACATCGATGAACAACCTGGCTTTGATGCTGAACGAGGCGCTTGAGCAGTTACAAAAGTCCCAGAAGAATGGGAAAGGCGGTAAAGGGAAATCAAAACAACCCTCACTATCGCAACTAAATAAAATGCAGCAACAGCTGAACCAGAATATGCAGCAAATGCGGGATTAGCTTCAAAAGCAGGGGAATATGTCGCAAAGCCAGCGCAGCGGCATGAGCGAACAGCTAACAAAAATGGCCCGCCAGCAGCAAATAATAAGGCAGGCACTTGAAAAAATTAACCAGGAGGAAAACAAAGACGGCACCGGAAGTTTGGGGAATTTGGATAAAATTTCAAAAGAAATGGAACAAACTGAGGATGATATCGTAAACAGGAGAATAACGGATGAAGTGCTAAAGAGGCAGCAACAAATCCAAACCCGAATGCTGGAAGCAGAAAAGGCTGAACAACAACGGGAACAGGACCAGCAACGCGAAAGCAATGCAGGAAAAGATACGCCTCCGGGGTACATTAAAGCGTTACAAGACTACCAAAAAACGAAAGAAAAACAGACCGAGCAGATTAAAACAGTATCTCCGGCACTTAATTTGTATTATAAACAAAAAATAAAATCTTACTTTGATCAACTTAATGCCAAATAGTATGCAAGAAGCAAATGTCCAAACCAGCGAGCTTTATACTTTACAGCTGCCTTCAAAACCTGAAAGCATAACCCTGCTGGAAAATTTGATTGAGCTTATCGCAGATAAGCACCAGGTTAGCGAGGATACCTTCGCCAACATGATGACTTGTCTGAACGAAATTGCTATAAATGCTATTATGCACGGCAACAAAATGGACGCCAATAAAAAAGTAATCGTAAATGCTGAAGTAGATTCCAAACGAGTAATATGGACAATTACTGATGAGGGAGAAGGCTTTGATTACGACCATCTGCCCGATCCAACAGCAGAGGAAAACCTTGAAGCCCTTACCGGTAGAGGTGTTTTTATAGTGAAGCAATTGGCAGACCAGTGTATATTTAATTCAACAGGAAATGAAGTGGAACTTCATTTTAAGATATAATGCCCTCAATCAATTTTTTTGAAGAAGACATCAGTTTCAAATTAAAAGAAAAAAACAAGGTTAAAGCCTGGGTCAAATCCGCTGTTGAAGCTGAAGGTTATAAACTCAACGAACTAAATTACATTTTCTGTTCAGACAGGCATTTGCTGCAAATCAACCAGCAATATCTTGATCATGACACATATACAGATATTATCACCTTTGATAACTCCGAAAAAGACAGGGTTATTGAAGGTGATGTTTTTATATCCATCGAACGCATCCGCGAAAACGCCATAAAATTCAACTCAGGCGAGGTAAATGAATTGCACCGGGTAATAATTCACGGGGCATTACACTTACTGGGTTACACCGACAAAAAGGCAGAAAGTAAAAAAATAATGACCGGTAAAGAGGATCATTATTTAAGTACCCGAAATTTTACATAAAGCAGATAGTAATTTCGGGTATTTCCGGTTATTAAGCCTTAATTTTACGCTTTCTCTATAAAGCGAAACCAAATTTTAAAACCATGAAAATACTTGCAATTTTTTTAACACTGTTATTTGTTGCCCCCTCTTCTGTTTACGATTTTAAACTAAAAGATATTGATGGCCAGGCGTTTTCGCTTGCCAAATACAAGGGTAAAAAAGTTTTGATCGTAAATACAGCATCCAAATGCGGCTTTACCCCACAGTATGCCGAACTGCAGAAACTGGCTGACCTTTACAAAGATAAATTGGTGGTAGTGGGCTTCCCGGCAAACAACTTTGGCCAGCAAGAGCCGGGAAACGCAACAGAGATCAAAACTTTTTGCCAAAAAAACTATGGAGTAACATTCCCTTTAAGCCAAAAGGTGAGTGTTAAAGGTGATGATATCGACCCTTTGTTTAAATATCTAACATCGGCGCCAAACCCTGATTTTACAGGTGAGATCAAATGGAACTTTGAAAAATTCCTGATCGATGAAAATGGTAATCTTATCCATCGTTTCCGTTCACAAACCACTCCATTATCTCCTGAACTTACCAAATATTTATAATTTCAGCAGGACGTGTTATAATAAAAGGCCTTCGATAACCGGAGGCCTTTTATATTTTACTGATTCCTCTGTTATTGTTTAGGCTGTTGTACATCGGCCTTTTTGGTAGAGTCTTTTTGCATTTTTTGTGCTTTTTTCACATTCTTAACAGAATCCCTGCGCAGTTGTTTCACATTCCTGGTAGAATCCCGTTTCGCTTTAGCAGCTTTCTTCTTCTTGTTAAAGAAACCTTTTAACAAGAAATTACCCTGTGCGGCTTTCAAATCTTCATTTAAAGTGCTGGTGGTAGTATGCACATTTGCCATCGTGCTTTTTGCCTGGTTTACTGTGGCATCAAGGTCTTTAGCCATCTTGTCATTATTTAATAACCTGCCAATACTTCCCTTTCCACTGTTTACCTTGTTTACAATCGCTGTCAGTCCTTCAACAAGGTCGCCTGCGTCATCGGCTATCCTGGTAAATTTACCAATCAATTTATCTACATCAAGCGGGTTAACTACCGCCAACTGCTCACCGCCGCTCACAGGATCATTGCTGCCACCGGGCGTAATAACTACCAATTTATCTCCCATCAAGCCATCGCTACCAATGCTTAGTCGGGCATCCTTCTTAATGAATTTTTTTACCTCGTCATTCAGTGTCAGGGTCACATTTACTGAGCTATCGGTCATTATCTGGATATCATCCACAACGCCTACATTAATACCAGCGAAGCGCGCATTGTTACCTACCTGTAGGCCATTAACGTTTTTGAACATTCCATGCACAGTAAAAGTAGCACTAAACAGGTTTTTTTTATTGCCTATAAGAAAAATGGCTGCCACCAAAACAGCTATCCCTGCAATGGCGAACAAGCCTATCTTTATCTTTTGTCCCGAAGTGGTTTTCATATAAATTAGTTAAAAAATGATCTTACAAATTGTTCTTTTGACTTTTTCAGTTCCTCGAATGAACCTTCAGCCACAAATTCACCTTCATTCATTACTACCATGCGATCTGCCGTTATCCTGGCACATTCCATATCATGGGTTATAATGATAGAGGTGGTTTTATATTTCTTTTGCATCTCCAATATCAGTTCACTGATCTCTCTTGATGTAATGGGGTCAAGCCCTGTAGTGGGTTCATCATAAAGCATGATCTCTGGTTTTACAATTAAGGTACGTGCAAGCCCAACTCTTTTACGCATTCCTCCCGAAAGGTCAGAAGGCATCTTATCAATCGCGTCCAATAAGCCAACACCATCCAGTACTTCTTCCACCCTTTGATCTATTTCATCCTGGTCTTTTAGCTTTAATACACGGGTGAGGGGGAATTCTAAATTTTCTCTTACGGTCATCGAGTCATACAATGCCCCACCCTGGAACAAGAACCCTATTTTTATGCGCAATTCTTTTAATTGCCGCTCGTTCATATCCGTCACCTCATCACCAAAAACGGTTAATGATCCATGGTCGGGGGTCAGCATCCCTACAATACATTGTATGGCCACAGACTTACCCTGGCCTGATTTACCAAGCACAACAACATTCTCGCCACGTGTAACATCCAGGTTGATGTTTTTTAAGACGATCTTGGAACCAAATGATTTTTTAAGCCCTTTAATATGGATCACCGTTTCCGCTTTTGAGGCAGATGACTTGCTTTTGTGTTCGATATGTTTGTCTGTCTCCTCCATATTAATGATAAAAAAGTAAGCTGCTGATCTGCACCACGATGGCATCCACAACAAATATCCAGAGTGACGCGGTTACCACAGCCGAGTTGGCTGCAAGGCCCACGCTTTCGGTACCGCGATTTGAATTGTAGCCTTTATAACAACCAATGAACCCAATGATGAAGCCAAAAAATATAGTTTTGATAAAGGCGGGTAATAAATCAACGAAACCGATTGATGCGATACATTTGTTGAAATAAAGCAGAGCACTAACATGGCTTGTGATATTGATTGCTAAAAAGCCTCCTATCAGGCCTAAAACATCCCCTAATAGCGTTAATAGGGGAACCATAAATGTGGTGGCCAGTACACGGGTAACCACTAAATATTGAACAGGGTTAGCCCCCGAAACCTCCATCGCATCGATCTGCTCAGTCACCTTCATACTGCCCAGTTCGGCACCTATACCGGATGCTATTTTACCGGCGCAAATAATAGCAGTAATTACCGGCCCTATTTCGCGGACAATAGAAACTGCCAATGTTTTTGGCAACATGCTTAATGCCCCAAAACCAACAAGGGTTGGCCTTAGCTGTAATGCTAAAACCAACCCCATGATGAATGCCGTGGTACCCACAAGCATAAACGACTTATAGCCTATTTCATAACACTGGCGAACAAACTCCGACCATTCAAAGCCGCCCCTGAATAAATTTCTAAAGAACCCTGATAGAAACGTCACCTGGTCGCCGCTTGCTTCCAACCATTTCTTCCATCCGGGTATCGCCTGTTCTGCCATAGGTATTAATTTATTGCCTGTTATAAACAATTAGTATTCAAATTGTTTTTACAGCTCAAAAACCATTACCCCCGGGCAGGCCCGGTTTATCGCATCGGTACTTCCATAATTAATATTCGGGAGTGCGCTTCGGCTTGGATGGTAATTGAACTTATATCTTCAACACCCAAAGCATCTCTTTTGTTTAGAACAGTACCATCAATCTCTACTTTACCTTCTATCAGGAAGATGTAAGCTCCGTTTCCGGGTATTTTTATATCGTAATTGATCGATTTACCAGCATCAAAATCACCCATTGAAAAAATAGCGTCCTGGTTTATCCATAAAGCATCCTCACTTTTAAAAGGGGAAACCAAAGTGGTAAACTGATTGGGTTTTAAACTGTCTGTAAAGCTTTTTTGATCATAGCGTGGCTCAATGTTCATTTCCTTTGGGAAAAGCCATATCTGCAATGTATTGGCAGCATCTGTTTTAGAGTGGTTAAACTCCGAATGCTGAATACCTGTACCTGCCGACATTACCTGCACCTCTCCGGCTGATATTACGCCGTGGCTTCCCATGCTATCCCTGTGCTCCAATGCGCCAGAGATAGGGATGGTGATGATCTCCATATTATCATGCGGATGGGTGCCAAAACCTGTACCCCCAGCAATGATATCATCATTCAATACGCGAAGTGCTCCAAAATGAACCTTTTCGGGGTTATAATATGGGCCGAAGCTAAAGGAAAAATTAGCTTTCAACCAACCGATGTCGTTGTGTCCCCGCTCATTGGCAGGGTGAAAAGTTTTTTTCATGTTTTTGATCTCCAAATTATATGTTTAAACACACAATTTTTACGCCACAATTTTATTATGCGTATTTTTGCACAAAATTAAGTCATACAGTGTCAAAAAAAGCAATTATAGCCGGAGCAAGCGGACTTATTGGCAGTAAACTATTAGACATATTACTGCAACATCCTGACTATGATGAAATTTTGGTATTAGTAAGGAAGGAACTGCCCATAAGCCATAAAAAACTGGTGCAATTGATTGTCGATTTTGACAGACTGGATGAGTATGCTGCATCAATAAACGGCTATGCACTTTTTTGCTGCCTTGGGTCGACCCAGAAAAAGACACCGGACTTAAGCATCTACCGAAAGATAGATCATGATTATCCACTTAAGCTGGCACAATTGGCCAAGCAAAATGGCGTTGATCAATATCACCTGGTATCAGCACTTGGGGCCAATAGCAAATCTTCCAATTTCTACACTAAAATGAAAGGGGAAACAGAAGAAGATATACAGCGTGTTGGTGTAAAGTGCCTTCATATTTATGAACCCGCTTTATTAACCGGCAACCGAAAGGAATACCGGCTGGCTGAAAAGATATTAACGCCGTTAATGAAAGTCCTCGATCCTTTATTGTTGGGCAGTTGGAAGAAATACAGGAGCATACCTGCAGAAACCGTTGCAATGGCAATGTATAAACAATCATTACAAAATGGGGAGGGTGTGTTTATCCACTCTTCCGACAAAATAAAATTATTAGCGTGAGCACTTATCTATCTGCAGAAAATTTAGGTCATTCTTTTCATGATCATTGGCTATTTAAAAACTTAACCATTGGCATCAATCGCGGTCGCAGGGTGGCCCTGGTTGGTATCAATGGCGCGGGAAAATCTACTTTATTAAAATTATTAGCCGGTCAGTTTTTACCCGTGGAAGGCAAAGTGGTGCAAGCACGCGATCTGAGAATGGGTTACCTAGAACAAGACCCGTCATTTGATAAAGCTTACACTATCAGCGATTATATTTTCCATTCTGACAATAAGCAGCAGCAGTTGATAAGGCAATATGAAGAGTTGCTCGAAAACGATCCTGATAATACTAAGGCTATTGATAAAATAACCGAAGAGATCAGCGACAGCAATGCCTGGGAATATGAATATAAAATTAAAACTATCCTCGGCAGGCTGGATATACATCATCTGAATCAAAAGATAGATACGTTATCTGGTGGACAGAAGAAGCGATTGGCTTTAGCCCGTTTGCTGATCGAAGACCCGGATGTTTATCTATTGGATGAGCCGACCAACCATTTGGATATTGATACCATTGAGTGGCTGGAGAAATTAATGACCGAGGGTGCAAAAACCATTCTGATGGTTACACACGACAGGTATTTCCTGGATAATGTGTGTAACGAGATATTGGAGATAGATAACGGCAAGATCATCCCCTACCTTGGTAATTATGGTTATTACCTTGAAAAAAAGGCAGAGCGGGAAAGCACGCTTGAGCTGCAATTTCAGAAAAATACCAACCTGCTGAAAAAAGAGCTGGAATGGATGCGCAGGCAACCACAGGCCCGGGGCACCAAGTCAAAAGCCCGTATAGATGCTTTTTATGACCTGGAGGACCAAACAAAGAACAACGGCCTTAAAGGCAAAGTAGAACTCAGCGTAAAAACCGCGCGCCAGGGGAATAAAATACTGGAGCTTCATCATTTATATAAAGGATTTAATAATCAGAACCTGGTTGAAAACTTCAATTACGTATTCAAAAAAGGCGACCGTATTGGCCTGGCCGGTAAAAACGGCAGTGGAAAATCAACCCTTTTAAATATGATAACAGGCGGCCTTGCGCCAGATAAAGGCACCGTTGAAAAAGGTGAGACTACTGTGATGGGGTATTTCCATCAGTCGGGCATCGTATTTAAGGAAGATGACAGGGTAATAGACGTTGTGAAGAATGTGGCCGAATTTATAACCATGGCTGATGGCAAAACCATATCGGCTTCGGCATTGCTTACCCTATTCTTATTCCCACCTAAAAAACAGTATGGCTTTATAGCGAACCTAAGTGGTGGCGAGAAAAAAAGGTTGCAATTGATGAACCTTTTGATGAAAAACCCCAATTTCCTGATACTGGATGAGCCCACAAATGATCTGGATATTGACACTTTAAATGTATTAGAGGAGTTTTTAACTAACTATACAGGTGTATTAATGCTGGTATCGCACGATAGGTATTTGCTGGATAAACTAACTGATCAGTTGTTTATTATGGAGGGTGAAGGCCGTGTGAGGATATTCAACGGCAACTATTCATCATATCGCTACGAGCAGGAAATAGCTAAACAGGAAGCCAAAAACAACCTTATCGTTGACAAAACAGGAACTAAAACCCAGCCTAAAAAAAGCAAATTAAGCTTTAAAGAGCTTAAGGAGCTTGAGGGTTTGGATAAAGAAATAGCCGCTGTTGAAAACAAGATCAAAGCATTGACCGAAGAGCTTAATTCAGGTTCATTGGATCATCAGCAATTAATTGACCTGGCCCGACAAATTGAGGGTTTAAACAATCAAATGGACGAGAAAAGCATCCGTTGGATAGAATTAACCGAACTTAACGAATCATAAATGAAACTATCAGATATTATCGCTTCAATAGGGGTTATCATATTATTGATCGCATTCTTTTTGAATCTAAATAAAAGGCTTTCAACCGAGCATAAAGCCTACATATTAATGAACTTTATAGGTGCGGGGATATGCGGATACGCATCGTGGATGGTTAAATTTTATCCGTTTGTTATTTTGGAAGGTATTTGGGCTTTTGTAGCATTGATATCATTATTTAAAGTTCCACGTGGAACATCGCAGAATTGAGTGTAATTTTGTACGTTCCACGTGGAACATGGAGGAGAAATGTTTAAGAAATATAATGTAATAGTTGTGGGCGCTGGCCATGCCGGTTGCGAAGCAGCGGCAGCGGCAGCCAACCTCGGTTCGTCTGTGTTGCTGATCACCATGAATATGGGGACCATAGCGCAGATGAGCTGCAACCCAGCTATGGGTGGTGTAGCCAAAGGACAAATTGTGCGCGAGATTGATGCAATGGGTGGCTATTCGGGTATTATATCAGATAAGACTACCCTTCAGTTTAGAATGCTGAACCTGTCAAAAGGCCCGGCTATGTGGAGCCCCCGTGCCCAAAACGACCGGATGCGCTTTGCAGAAGAATGGCGTTTAGCATTAGAAAGAACGCCGAATGTTGATTTCTGGCAGGATACCGTAACCTCTTTATTAGTAAAAAATAATACTATCCAGGGTGTCCGCACCTCCATGGGTATCGAAATAGAATGCGATGCGGTAGTGCTTACCAATGGTACTTTCTTAAATGGAGTGATCCATATTGGTGAGAAAAAGTTTGGTGGTGGCCGTACAGCTGAAAAAGCAGCCACCGGCTTAACGGAACAATTGGTAGAATTAGGCTTTGAATCGGGCCGAATGAAAACCGGCACCCCTCCCCGCGTGGATGGCCGGACACTAAACTATAGTGTGATGGAAGAGCAATGGGGGGATAAAAATCCCGGCAGGTTCTCTTATACCGATGTAGCGCGCTCTACTGATCAACGTTGCTGCTGGATCACTTATACCAACAAAGAAGTACACGAAACTTTGAAGGAGGGATTTGAAAAATCCCCCATGTTTACCGGGCGCATCAAAGGCTTGGGCCCGAGATACTGCCCATCAATAGAAGACAAGATCAACCGTTTTGCTGAACGCGAACGTCACCAGATATTTGTTGAACCCGAAGGATGGAATACGGTTGAGATTTACGTTAATGGCTTTTCAACCTCCTTACCGGAAGATGTGCAATATAAAGCGCTGACTAAAATTCCGGGCTTTGAAAAGGTGAAAATGTTCAGACCCGGATATGCTATCGAATACGATTACTTCCCGCCTACCCAGCTTGGCCTGACGCTGGAAACCAAATTGGTGAGCAATCTGTATTTTGCCGGGCAGATCAACGGCACCACCGGTTATGAAGAAGCAGCATCACAGGGCTTCATCGCGGGCATCAACGCGCACCAAAAGATCAATGACCTGCACGAGCTGATCATGAAAAGATCGGAATCCTACATCGGTGTTTTGATTGATGACCTGGTAACCAAAGGAACCGAAGAACCTTATCGAATGTTTACCTCTCGCGCCGAACACCGCCTGCTACTGCGCCAGGATAATGCCGACATCAGGCTAAGCCCGATTGGCCACGAGCTGGGTTTAATAAATGATGAGCGAATGGATAAGGTAACCGCAAAGATCAAAAACTCAGATGCGATCGTAGCCTATACCAAAAAGGTTTCGACAGAACCTGCTAAGATGAACACGCTGATGGAAGAGCTGGGCACCTCTCCTCTTTTTCAAAATGTAAAACTGTTTAATCTGTTGAGTCGGCCGCAAGTGTCTTTTTCTGATCTTCGTAAAGTTGACCAAAATCTATATGAGCTGCTCGCCAACTACGATAAAGAAACTATTGAGCAGGCTGAAATAAAAATCAAATATGAGAGTTATTTTGAGAAGGAATTAGACATCGTAGATAAGATGAGGAAAATGGAGGACAAAGAGATCAATCCCGAATTCAATTATCAAAACCTGGTTTCGTTATCAAAAGAGGCGCGCGAAAAATTAATGAAGATAAAACCCCGTACTTTAGGCCAAGCCTCCAGGATATCCGGTGTTTCGCCTTCTGACATATCAGTTTTAATGGTACACATTGCGAGATAGCATAAGCAACTAATAATCAACCAGTTATAAATTTGGCTTAAAATCAATTATTTTTAATTCCGAATAATAATCTTCATAAAATTATAAAAATCGTTTATAGGGCTTAAAATGAGGTTAAATAAAAAGGTCGCTTTTTTACGTCAATATTTATTGTTATTTATTGTTGGCTTTTTCATTTTTGGCTGCGCCAGTATGCAAAAACCGCAAGGCGGACCCAGGGACCGCACCCCTCCAAAATTATTGAAGGCCACCCCACCCAACATGACCCGGAATTTTAAGGATAAACAAATCAAACTTGATTTTGATGAGTACTTCCAATTAAAATCTCCTTTCCAGGAAATCAACATTAGTCCCGCCCAAGAAAAGTTGCCGACTTATAAAGTTGTCAAAAGATCCATCGTTATTGATTTTAAAGACTCGCTTCAAAAAAACACCACCTACGTTATCAACTTTGGTAAATCCATCGCCGATTTGAACGAGGGGAATATTTTACAGAACTTTACTTATGTTTTCTCTACCGGCAGCCACATCGATTCTCTAAGTGTATCGGGCAATGTGCTGAATACGCTTACCCAGGAAAAAGAGAAAGATATTACTGTAATGCTTTTCCCGATTAAACAAGATACGCTTTGGGGAAAAAAGAAACCTACCATTTATGCCACCACGGATTCATCGGGAAATTTTTCGCTTAATAATTTGCATGAGGGTGTTTACCGGATATACGCCCTGAAAGAAAAATCACCAAACAAGATATATGATAAAGATGATGAGCTGATCGCGTTTCAGAAAAACCCCATTCATTTAACAAAAGACACTTCGGATATTCATTTGAATTTGTTTCAGCAGGAGCCCGAGAAATCCAAAATGGTTGCCCGCCAATTTGATGCGGATGGGAAAATGTTTTTTACTTTTAATAAAAGTTTAAATAACCCATCGGTAAAGATCATTTACCCCGCTGCACTTGACCAGCAAAAAATAGTTGATTTTAACAAAACAAGGGATACAGCGATGATCTATATGCGAAGCATGGATTTTGATTCCATCCGCGTATCCTTCCTCCAAAATAATGTACCGCTCGACTCGGTATCTTTGAGAAAGGGACGAAAGGAAACATTTAATCATACTATTTCACTGTTGTTCAACACCAGCTATGACAACAAACTTAAGCCTGGTACAGACCTCGTGGTAACCTCTAATACGCCTATTGAAACTATTGATAATTCGCTGATCACCCTAAACGAAGATTCTACCAATGTATCCAACTATACTTTAGTGAAAGATACCGCAAGCGCGAAAAAGCTTATACTTAAATATGCATGGAAACCCAACAGCAGGTACCAGTTAATATTTAACGAAGGGGCTGTAACCAATATTTATGGCGATAAAAACAAGAAGCTGCCTAAAGTTTTCCAGTTAGATAAAGCCGATAATTACGGGGTTATGAATTTAAAGGTGACCGTACCCGATACCTCAAAAGGCTACATTATTGAACTGCTTAATGAGCAGAAAAAACTAATACACAGTGATGTTATCAGAAAAAACACCTTATTATCTTACAAAAACTACCCGGTAGGCAAATATAATATCCGGGTTGTTTATGATGATAATCGAAATGGCAAATGGGATAGTGGAAGTGTAAAACAAAACACACAGCCCGAAAATATCTGGCTCTATGCAAAAGTGCTGACGCTGAGATCCAACTGGGAAGCAGAAGAACCTATTGACATACCAAAAGAACCTACAACTCCTTAAACCAGCCAGAATACAGGATATAATTTTCGGGTAGTTTTTTTAGCATTTCTCGCTGCTCGTCGGTAATAGCTTTTATTTTTTTGGCGGGGGTCCCGGCATACAGGTAGCCTGATTCACAGATCGTTTTCTCCAACACAACCGACCCAGCGCCGATGATGACGAACGGCTCCACAACCGCATGATCCATTACGATGGCGCCCATGCCTATCAACACGTTGTCATGCAGCGTACAGCCATGCACCAGGGCGTTGTGACCTATCGAGATGTTATTGCCTATGTTGGTAGGCGCACGCAAGTAGGTGGCATGTATGACGGCCCCATCCTGTATATTGGTGTTATTGCCTATCTTAATATAATGCACATCGCCTCTAATCACCGCGTTGAACCAAACGGAACAATTATCGCCCATGGTAACGTCGCCTACAATAGTGGCATTTTCGGCAATAAAACAATCCTTGCCCCAAACCGGGCTTTTATCTTTTACAGTGAGTATAACAGGCATCTTTTAATTATTGATTTACTGAGTTATTGAATTATTGATTAAAAAATTTTTTATGTTTGACCAAAATTAGCGGAAATAGCTCAGCTGGTAGAGCATCAGTTTCCCAAACTGAAGGCCGCGGGTTCGAATCCCGTTTTCCGCTCTTTAAATTATATCCTTTTCTTCCTTTATTCTTTTCAAAGCTAACTGAGCCTCAACTGGATAATCGTTACACATTTTTAAACTCTCATAAAATTCGTCGGCTGAACATTCATTAAACTTTTTATAATAAAATTCGACATCCCTATTTGCTTTATCCTCTTGTTCCTTCTTTGAACCTTTTGTTAAAAGGTAATAAAGCTCGAACATAACTGAATAATTCACCGCCGTAAACAATATTAAAATAACAAATGTTACAGGGCTGATCAATGACGTAAATTTCGTTTCGTGAGAGGTAGCAGATGTATTACCTTCCCTAATAGTATATGAATAACCAAGCGGGCTGAATAATAAAACCAACAAGCCAACTAAAATAATATATCGTGCTATCTTAATATTATATATTTTTAAAGGAAAGCTCATACAAAGCAAAAGCATCGCGGTATCTTCATTAAGAAATATCGAGCCATCTGCTATTTGAGATTTGATGGCTAAAACTAATAGACCACTGAATATGGTGAATAACACGTAATTAATGATCACATATTTCTTTTGCATCGTCCCTTTAATTGAATCATAAATTTATAACCACCATCCTATTTCCAGGTGTACTTTTTCCCGATCCTTATAAAAAAGATTTAAGGAAATTCTCACGGCTTTTACCTTCCATTCCAGGGCAATATCACCTTGTTTAACGTCCTCCTCTAACTTCGGTTCACCTAAGAGTTCTGTAATATGTTTTTTTGCCTTTTCAAAAATAGTCTCTGCCCCAATATCCTCTGATAAAAAATCGATCGATTCAAATGCCTTGGTATCGCCGTGTTGCTTGTGATCCCAGCAAATGGTTTTAAAATATAATGTCAACCCATTTAGTACAGTCCTTTCTCCCCAATGATAAATTATTCTATCGGCACGGTATTCCTTCCTTATATACCGCTTATCTGTTTCAATATCTAACCCCCATTTCAAGAAGATGGCTTCGTCTTCAAATAATATCCCCTCATTAATCAGTTCGCAACCATTTTTATCTCCGGTATAGTTAACTGATGGCTCAATGCCTCTCTTTAAAAAATTAAACAACATGAATTAGTCAAAATATAGTGCCAGACTTACGAAGTTTTTAAAACTTCGTAAGTCTTTCCATTCCAAATTAAAATATGGTATCATGCAATTCCTCGGCATGTACTTTATAATCGGTTGTGTAATGCAACCCACGGCTCTCTTTCCTCAGCATGGCCGACTTCACCACAATATATGATACTTGTATCAAATTACGCAACTCGCAAAGCTTTACGGATATTTTGGTTTGCTTATAAAATGCTTCGGTTTCTTCATATAACAAACCCAGGCGGCGCATCGCCCTGTCGAGCCTGAAATCAGAACGAACGATGCCCACATAGTCGCTCATCAGCTTTTGCATTTCGCGCACGTTGTGGGTCACTAAAATATCCTCGTTGGACAGTTTTACTCCGTGCTCGTCCCAATCTGGAATATTTTCGGGTATAATATTCGTGCTAAACTGTTCAATTGCATCCTTATAAATACGGTGCGCAAATACCAATGCCTCCAACAATGAATTTGATGCCAGTCGGTTTGCGCCATGCAAACCGGTGGAAGACGTTTCCCCGCAGGCATATAAACGCATAATGGATGATCTCCCCTCGTGGTCAACCATTACCCCACCACACATATAATGACAGGCAGGGGCAACCGGGATCATATCTTTGGTCATATCGATGCCGATCTCCAGGCATTTGGCGTAAATATTTGGAAAATGCGCCATGATATCCTTTTTGCTGCGGTGCCTGATATCCAGGTAAACATAGTCCTCCCCTGACTTTTTTATCTCGGCATCGATAGCTCTTGCCACAATATCACGCGGCGCCAGGGATTTACGCTCGTCATATTCCTGCATAAATTCGTGGCCATTGGTACGTTTGAGTATCCCACCAAAACCCCTTACAGCTTCTGAAATTAAAAAGGAAGGGTATTCGCCCGGGTTATATAATGCTGTTGGGTGGAACTGGATAAATTCCATATTCCGTACTTTTCCTTTCGCCCGGTAGACCATCGCTACGCCATCACCGGTAGCTATAGTTGGGTTTGTGGTGATGGAATAAATATGCCCCGCTCCACCGGATGCCATTACCGTTACTTTAGACAATATCTTTTCTACCATGCCATTGAGAGTATTTAACGCATAAATACCATAACACGTAATGTCCGTGGTTGATTTATCTACGAACGTTCCTAAATGGTGTTGTGTGATCAAATCAACAGCGAAATAATGCGTCAGTATGGTAATATTTGGGTTGAGATGGATCTGATCTAATAACGATCTTTCTATCTCCCAGCCGGTGATATCCTTATAATGCAGCACCCTGAATTCGGAGTGGCCACCTTCTTTTGCCAGGTCATAAAAACCTTCGTTGGTCTTGTCAAAATTGGTTCCGTAATCAATAATTTCACGAATTCTTTCAGGACCTTCCTTTACTACAATCTCCACAACTTCTTTGTCGCAGAGGTCGTCACCGGCAATTAAGGTATCATCAATATGCTTTTCAAAGGAATCTTCTTTTTTATCAACAACTACCGCTACGCCCCCCTGGGCATACTTAGTGTTAGATTCGTCTTCGTTCGACTTTGTAACTATCAGTACCTTACCATGCTTTGCCGCCTTTAGTGCAAAACTTAACCCTGCAATACCCGACCCTATCACCAAAAAATCAGCTGTTCTCGTCATATAGATGTATTATATTGTGCAAAAGTACTACTTGTGTTAACAAGAGACTTAAAACATGTTAATTTTGTGTAAGTAAAAAACTAACAAATTATTAAGTAGTTGATAACCCTGTTTTACACCTGCAATATCAATAATCTTTACGCTACTTTTGCGCCAGATTACTGTCATAACTAACATTTAAAAGGGTAAGATAATATCCACAAAAAAGTTTTAAAAGAAAATAGAGGATATTACACTGGTCTTAAAATCAATTAAATATAGTATAAAACGTATAGATTAATTGTTAATAAAAGGTTAAAACTAATCTTTAGCGTGATTTGTATCATTACTTTTAAACATAACTAACACACCAATAACAATAGGTTCTTTTTATATATAAAACTAATTGTTATTAATTGAATTGTGGAAATGGATACCTTAGAGGAAATAAACCTGAAAGGATTTGTGGAGGAAAAGATAGATCCGACACTCGACCTTTTTGAAGAAATCGAAAAATTAAAGAAGGAAAAAAATGCCGTCATTTTGGCCCATTATTACCAGGAACCCGATATACAGGATATTGCGGATTATATTGGCGACAGCCTGGGTTTATCCCAGCAGGCTGCCAAAACTGATGCGGATATCATCGTGTTTGCCGGAGTCCATTTTATGGCTGAAACCGCAAAAATATTATCGCCAAACAAGAAGGTCCTTTTACCCGACGTGAAGGCAGGCTGCTCATTAGCAGATAGTTGCCCGCCACATTTGTTCAGGAAATTTAAAGAATCGTATCCAGATCATTTGGTGATCACTTATGTGAATTGTACGGCAGAACTAAAAGCTTTGAGCGATATTGTTTGTACATCAAGCAATGCGGTGGCGATAGTGGAGAGTTTACCGAAAGATCAGAAGATCATATTCGGGCCGGATAAAAATTTGGGGGCTTATGTGGCCAAAAAGACAGGCAGGGACCTGGTTTTGTGGAATGGCGCCTGTATGGTTCATGAGATATTTTCGAGAGAGAAAATAACCAAGCTAAAAGAGCGCTACCCTAATGCAAAATTAATTGCACACCCTGAATGTGAGGATGTGATATTAAAAATGGCCGATTATATTGGATCGACAACAGGATTATTAAAATACGCAACTAAAAGCCCCGAAAAGGAATTTATAGTGGCTACAGAATCAGGAATCATCCACCAAATGCAAAAGGATAATCCTGGTAAAGTTTTTATACCTGCACCGCCAAATAATAACTGTGCCTGCAATGATTGCCCACACATGAAAAGGAATACGTTGGAAAAGCTCTATCTGTGTATAAAAAATGAGTCGCCTGAAATAACAGTTCCGCAGCACATTATAGAAAGAGCCGTAAAACCAATTGAACGAATGTTAGAAATTTCGGCCCGGCTGGGCCTTTGATTATCGGTGTAATCCACAAATAATCAGTGTAATCATAATTAATATGTTTGAAAATAGTGAAAGATCCAATATAGAGACTTTAGGTGAGTTTGGGTTGATAGATCATCTGACTAAAAATATAAATCTTACCCAAAAGAGTACTTTAAAAGGGGTTGGGGACGATGCAGCCGTGCTTGATTTTCCGGGTAAGAAGGTACTGGTATCCACAGATATGCTGCTGGAAGGGATTCATTTCGACCTGGCTTATACCCCGTTAAAACACTTGGGCTATAAAGCAATACAAGTAAACCTGAGCGATATATACGCCATGAACGGTACGGCCACACAGGTAATTGTTTCGTTGGGGGTATCAAGTAAGTTCCCATTAGAAGCAGTTGAAGAATTATATGCAGGTATATACCTGGCCTGTGAAAAATATGGTATTGACCTGGTTGGAGGTGATACTACTTCATCAAAGCAGGGATTGGTGATCAGCGTTACCGCCATAGGTTATGCTGATGAAAAGGATATTGTATATAGAAATACGGCTGAGGAAGGCGATCTATTATGTGTATCCGGAGATTTGGGCGGGGCGTATACCGGCCTGCAGTTATTGGAGCGTGAGAAAATGATCTATATAGAAAATCCAAATATTCAGCCCGACCTGGAAGGAAAAGATTATATCATCGAGCGTCAGCTAAAACCAGAAGCCCGGAAAGATATTGTTGAATTGTTAAAAGATATAAAGGTTAAACCTACTTCCATGATCGATGTTTCGGATGGTTTGGCTTCCGAGATACTGCATATCTGTAATCAGAGCAAGAAAGGCTGTAATTTATACGAGGATAAAATACCGCTTGATCCGATGACCTTTGAAACAGCCCGTGAATTTAATTTGGACCCTACTATATGTGCGTTGAGTGGCGGCGAGGATTATGAACTGCTGTTTACCGTTAAACAGGCCGACTACGACAAAATAAAACTGCAGATGGATATTACCATCATCGGGCATATCACAGAGCGCTCAGCCGGTTGCAACCTGGTTACCAAAGCAGGTGTTGTACATCCATTAAAAGCACAGGGGTGGAATGCTTTCCCCCCGGCCCCCTGAAGGGGGAGTTTGATAGCTTTAAGAAATAAAAAAATTTGGTGATGTACAAAAAGCCCATGAAGTAGAATAAATTTTAAATACCTTTATTTTATAAAACTAAACCATGAAAAAAATTTACCTGTACGCACTACTGTGCCTTTCCTTCACCCAACTTAAAGCCCAGGATGGGGTTGTTTTTAAAGTAAAATATTTGCCGAACCATAATTACCAGGCATCCATAAAAGTGGGTGTGAAACTTAACCTTACGATCGCCGGTGATTCATCCATCTTGTCCAAATTAAGCTCAATGGGTATCACACAACCCGTGCAAGCCGATGCAGAATTAGGTATGGGGGGTAATATGAAGACTGGCGCAATGGAATCAGATAAGTCGTTTCCTTTAAATATTGATTATAAGATCAACAATATTTCTGTTTCAGCCAGTGGCAAACAATTACCCATTCCACCAAAGGTTACAGAAATGGATATTAAAGTAACGGCACATGTGGGCCAGGATGGAAAATTTAAAATAGATTCAGCCATGGGGAAAAAGATCGTTGACACTACTGAAAAGCAGATGAAACAAATGAAGCAGATGATGGATCTGGTTCAGAAACAGATACAATTTCCAGACAAGCCAATGAAACCAGGCGATTCATTTACCCAGGGTATGCCGATGAATATTCCAATTAGCGCTGGTAATAATATGCAAATGAACGCCGGTGTAACCTACAAACTGGTTAGCATATCAGATGGTAAAGCTTATTTTGATATGGTTCCAAACTTTAGCATGGATTTTAAAATGAAAGAAGTGTCCGTAAGCTTTAGCGGAACCGGGACGGGAAAAATGGTTTACAGCATTAAGGATAATTTCCCTTTATCAAAAGAGGGCACCGTTAATATGGTGATTAAAGTAAACGCAGGTAAAGTAAATGTTGACGGAACTGCTGTTATTACCAGCAACTATACCGGCACCATCAATTAAGCTTATAGGTTATTCGCCTTCGGTAAATTTCTGATCTAATTGTTTATTGGCCTTGGCACCAAGGCCTTTAATTTTTTCGGCGGTTTTGGTGAGGTTGCCATTGCCTTCGGTGAGTTTGCTGATGGCGCTATCGTAAGCGGTTTGGCTTTGTTTGATGTTTTTGCCGATATTTTCCATATCGCCGATAAAGCCGACAAATTTATCATACATAGCCCCGCTTAAACGGGCAATTTCCAGTACGTTGCGGTTTTGGCGTTCCTGTTTCCAGATGCTGGATATGGTGCGCAGGGTAGCCAGTAAAGTAGATGGGCTTACAATAACAACCCGCTTCTCCCAGGCATCGCTGAATAGTTCGGCATCCAATTGTACTGCAAAGCTGAACGATGATTCTATCGGCACAAAAAGCAGCACAAAATCAGGGGAGTTGATCTGGTACAGATCGTGATAATTTTTCGCAGACAACCCATTTACGTGTCCTCTTATCGACTCTACATGGGCCTTTGAGTATAACTTGCGCTCATCTTCAGTTTCGGCATTAACCAGGCGCTCATAAGCAACAAGAGACACCTTGGCATCGATGATCAGGTGCTTATCATCCGGCAGGTCGATAATTACATCAGGCTGAAAACGGCTGCCATCCGCGGATATCAAACTCGCCTGTAAGCGGTATTCGCGGTCCTTTACAAGCCCGGATCTTTCTAAAACCCGTTCCAGTATTACTTCGCCCCAATTACCTTGTTTTTTGCTGTCGCCTTTTAATGCTTTGGTCAGGTTTTGGGCTTCACTGCTGATGAGTTTATTTAATTCCATCAGTTGTGATATCACACCTTTTAGGGTGTTACGCTCGGCGGCCTCCATATTATATACCTTATCTACTTTTTCCTCGAAGGCTTTTATGTTTTCTTTTAAAGGGTTCAATAAAATATCAAGGTGGGTTTTATTGGTTTCAACAAACTTTTGAGACTTTTCATCCAGTAGCTTATTGGCGATATTTTGAAATTCGAGTTGGAATTTTTGCTGTATTTCCTGGATAGATTTTTCTTGTTCAGCCAAACGTTGACGTTGTGCTAAAAAAGATTCTTCAGCCTTTGCCATGCGGTTTTTTTCGGTATTCAGCTCCTGGTTCAAGGTGGTTACCGCGGCATCGTATCTGATGCGTTCATTTTGCAACAGTTTGTCCGCCTTATCACGCTCCAATATTAACCCTGAAGCGCGCTCTTCGGCTTTTGCCAGGGTAATTTGTAAACGACCGATCTCTTCGCGCAGACGATGCAGATCGTTAGTAGAAACGCCATCCGCCACTTTTGGCTTTTTCAAAAAAAGCACAACAGCAATTAACAGGATAACGATGGAAACTATAAGGATAACCGAACTCATTTTGATAAAAATATTAGCAAAACGAAGGTAGGAAAAATTTCAATACGTCATTACTGAGTATGGGAGAATGGTTTAAAAAACAGCCCAATTATTTACAATACTTTGTGATATTGTCGGGCGCATACTCATTGCCCATATCGGAAGCTGTTTTAAAATCAGCACAAGCCCCTGGATCTTTAAGCATATACTTAGCATAACCCCGGCTATTGAATGCATCACTATATTTGGGGTCAAGTTCTATAACCTTATTATAATCCTCGATAGCTCCTTTGTAATCTTCTAAATGACGCTTTGAAAGCCCTCGGTTGTATAAGGCGTCTTTATATTTAGTATCCAGTGAAAGCGTAAGGTTGTAATCTTCTATAGCACTTTTATAGTCCTCCAGGTTAAATTTCGCACAACCTCGCTTAAAATAGCCATCAGGGTCTTTAGGGGCTAATTGTATATATTTTGAGCAATCGTCTATAACATCATTATAATTGCTCAGCTTTTCATTGGATAAACCGCGATTATAATACGCGCTGGCGTATTTGGGGTCGATAGAAATAGCCTTGGCATAGTCAGCTATCGAACCCGTATAATCCTCTAAATCATATTTTGAACGGCCGCGATTATTGTAAGCATCTGTAAAATTAGGCTTTAGCGCTATTGCCTTATTATAATCCTCAATGGCAGCTTTTTTGTCTTCAGAATAACTCTTCGCCTCACCACGACCATTATAGTTATCAGGGTCACTAGGATCTAATTTAATGGCACTATCAAAATCCTCAATAGCGCCTTTATAATCCTCAAGATGAATTTTTGAATATGCCCGGTTGAAATAGGGGCCTGTATTTTTGGGATTAATAGAAATGGCATGGCTGAAGTCGTCATTAGCCCCGGTGTAATCTTCCAGATTTTTTTTGGCTAGTCCCCTATCGTTATAAAAATCTTCATCTTTTGGATCGATAGCAATGGCTTGGTTATAGTCAGCTATTGCACCTTTGTAATCCCCAAGAGCTTTTTTTACTATTCCGCGGTCATAGTAAGCAACCGAACTGTTTGGTTTTAAAACGAGGGCGTGGTTGTAATCACTAATTGCCCCTTGCTCATTATTAAGGCTATGCTTTGAAAGCCCCCTTTCTAAAAAGGCATCCTCATATTTTGGATTTAGTTTTATGGCCTGGTCAAAATCCCGTATTGCCCCCTTAAAATCATTCAGGTTATATTTGGCATCACCCCGCTTAAAATAAGCTGTAGAATCATTGGGTTTTTTTATAATCGCCTTGGTGTAGTATTTTATTGCATTTACATTTTTTATGCTATCGGCCTTATTGGATGATTGACCTTGGGCAAAGGAAAGAACAGGTAAAAAACCAATTATTAACAATAGTTTTTTCATGGATATGAGGGTTAAGGTTTTTAAAAGGTATTATAGCGATCAACAGGAACAGCATGTAAATGATAAAGGTAAAAGAATTATTCTGGTAATATTATTAGTAAAACATGACGAAAACTAATGCGGCTTAATAAAAAAATTACTTACAAAACTTTTTAATGTTTTCAGGTGCATATTTATTACCCAAATCAGCCGCTGCTTTAAAATCAGCACACGCCCCTGTATCATCGTTAAGAAGGTGTTTTATATAACCCCTGTTATTGTAAGCGTCTGAGTATTTCGGATCAAGGGCTATAGATTGGTTGTAATCGTCAAGGGCTCCTTTATAGTCATTAAGATAACGCTTTGCCAGCCCCCTGTTATAATAGGCCAGCGCATTTTTGTTATCCAAAGAAATGCTGAGTGTAAAATCCTCAATAGAATTTTTATAGTCTTCCAGATTAAACTTGGCATACCCTCGCTTTAAATAACCATCAGCAATTTTGGGGTTAAAAGCTATGTAGCGATTAAAATCATCCACCATATCATTAAAATTGTTCAATTTGCCATTTGCGAGACCATGGTTGTAGTAAGCATTTGCATAATTGGGGGCAATAGAAATTACTTTGTTTGCGTCAGCAATATCTCCGGCATAATCCCCTAAATTATATTTAGCAATACCACGGTTGTTATAAGCATCCAGAAATTTGGGGTTTAAAGCAATTGCTTTATCGTAATCATCAATGGATTTTTTACTATCTCCTAAGTGCCTGATGGAATTTGCCCGTCCATAATAAGCATCCGGATCATCGGGGGTTAATAAAATAGTTTGATTAAAATCGTCAAAAGCACCCTGATAATCATTAAGATCATATTTGGAATTTCCTCTATTATAATAAGGAAAAGCATTTTTGGCGTTTACAGCTACAGCCAAGTCGAAATCTTCAATAGATCCTTTAAGATCTTTCAGTTGTCTTTTTGCTATGCCCCTGTCATTAAAATAATTCTCATTCTGAGGGTTTATAGCAATGGCTCGTGTATAATCGGCGATTGCTCCATTGACATCACCCATTTGCCGCTTAACAAGTCCGCGATCATAATAAGCCACCGAACTTTGGGGAATTAAAGCAATTACTTGATTAAAATCAGCTATGGCCCCCTCATTCTGCTTAAGTACATATTTTGCACGGCCCCTATCAATAAGAGCGTCTTCATATTTAGGATTTAGTTTAATAGCCCGGTCAAAATCAGGTATTGAGCCGCTGTAGTCCTTCAGGTTAAACTTCGCGTCCCCCAGTTTATAATAAGCCGTGGAATCACTGGGATTTTGAGCAATTACTTTAGTATAGTATTTAACAAAACTGGTATATTTTGCGCTATCGGTATTTTTAACGCCAGTGGTTTGTGCGGCAACAAACAAAGGAAGAAAATAAAGTATAGGGAATAATTTTTTCATGCGTGTAAGGTTTGATATCCCCTAAAATAGTATTTATTTAAAAATCTGAAACGCCAAATGAAAAATTTACAGAAGGTATAAAACATTTTAATTTGCCTTCTCTACCCTCAATCCAACATCATTAACCTCACGTAAAGGATTATCGCGCATGTTTTGTTCCATTTCAAAGGTGTAGGTTCCTTTTGCGGGAAATTTAAAATCGGTGAGGAAAGGTACCTGGTAGCTGTATAAATTACCTGATCCCTGCCCCAGCCATTCACCATCCGGGTTGGCCAGTTTAACTTCGTAGCGGGTTACGCCTTGCAGGTGTGGACCGCTTTTACGAATCAGCACAAAGATATTGGAGTATCGGTAGTCGCCGGTCACCCGTAAATTGATATACAGGTTATAAGGAATAGAAGCATCGTCTATTTTAACAGAATTTTTTATCCTGTTAGAATACGACCAGTTGTGATTTTCAATTGCTGTGTTCTGATCAATGATCGCATTTGGATCCGTGCACCCAGAGCCGAATAACATTGCCAACACCGGAAGTATCACCAACAGGATTTTATGTGCCGCTTTCATTTCCTTTATTCTGGTCGTTTCTGTTATTATTTCTGTTTGGCTTGAACCGGCGGTTATTTCGGTTGTTATTATTGGATTGATTTGGATTAGGCGTTTCTGACCGCGTAACCGGGGCTGCTCCCTGTACGGCAGTTGCCTGTTGAGGCCTGTTACCCTGTGGTTTATTGCGATTTTTGTTCTTCTTTTTGTTGTTCCTGTTGCGCTCGTCAAGCCGGGTAAGGCTATCCTGGCCAACCACATTTTCATAATCCAGCACTTTTGCCGGCTTGGTATCCTCCTCGATTTTTTCACCCAGGTCGGCAGGGATTATACCCTCTTTATTCTGTTTCTGAATTTCTTTTACGCGATCAAGTTCAAGCGGGATCCAGGCATCTTCTCTTGGATAGCTAAACCACATCAGCTTTTTGAAGATATCCGTTTTTTGCAAGCGGGCATCACCTTTTTCGGTACGCAGCACATTCACATTATCGGGGATGTATTTGAGGGCATCCATGTAGGTATCCAGCTCGTAATTTAAACAGCATTTGAGCTTACCGCACTGACCGGCCAGCTTTAAAGTGTTCAACGAAAGGTTCTGATACCGTGCTGCCGAAGTAGAAACTGTTTTAAAATCAGTCAGCCAGGTTGAACAGCATAATTCGCGCCCGCATGAGCCTATGCCGCCTAAACGACTGGCTTCCTGCCGCATCCCGATCTGCCGCATTTCGATCCTGATCCTGAACGATTCGGCCATGCGTTTGATCAATTCGCGGAAATCTACGCGCCCTTCGGCGGTGTAATAAAAGGTAGCTTTGGTTTTATCGCCCTGGTAATCTACGTCGCTTATCTTCATAGACAAGCCCAGCTCTAAAGCCAGCTTGCGCGTTTTATGCATAGTTTCCCATTCCAGTTCTTTGGCTGCTTTCCACTTATCTACATCTGCGGGGGTAGCCCTGCGATATATTTTTTTGGTTACATCGGCCTCTTTAACATGGCGCTTTACCATCTGCATCCTCACCAGCTCGCCGGTTACGGATACGTGGCCCACATCAAAGCCGCCGGTAGAGGTTTCTACCGCTACCAGTTCGCCTGCCTCTAAATAAATATTGTCAGTATTGATAAAAAAGTCCTTACGCGAACCCTTAAATTTAACCTCAATGATTGAAAAAGGCCTATAATTTGCCGGCATATCCATATTCGACAGCCAGTCGTAAACATCCAATTTGCTGCAGCCATTAGTAAGACAAGAGCCATTACTTTTGCAGCCGGCGGGCGAACATCCGCCCGAGGAGCAACTTCCACATCCCATAATTTAATTCGGTATATAAAGAGTCCCTTGCGGGAGCGTTTTAAAATTTAGAATTTTTATTAGCTGTAAAGATACATCTAAAAATAATATTTTCGGATTGGCATTTCGTTCTACGTGATAATGCGCATTTTCCAGCTCGGTACTGATGGCCTGCGCCATGGAAAGCGTCATCACTTTGGTCATTTTCTGCGCAGTGTCCAACTCTTCTGCCGGTAGATGCACCAGGCTCCCCGCATCTGACATCAGCATACAACATTCACGTATAAAACTGATACCATACCGTAAAAAATTCTTCTGGTTTTCGCGCCCCATTTTCGACGCCTGTTCTACAAAAGCCATTACTTCGGGGCCCTTATTTGCAAAACACAGGCGAAGCCACTGCACAAATAAAGTATGGTAACTTTTATTTTCCTGCTGCAGCATAGCCAGGGCTTCGGTCAGGTTTCCATTGCTCAGGTAGGCGATCTCGGCGGCGGCAAATTCGGTTTGATGGTGATTTTGCATCAGCTCGGCTTTGATCTCCTCGTAAGTTAAGACTGGTATTTTTACCAGCTGGGTACGCGAGAGGATGGTGTTTAATATCTGGTCCTGGTTTTGGGCAACCAATAAAAAGAGCGTGTTTGGCTGCGGTTCTTCAATAATTTTAAGCAGCGCGTTTCCCTGCTTATCTAAAAATTCGGGTAGCCAGATAATAAGGACCTTGTATTTTGATTCGAAAGGCTTAAAGCTTAATTTTTTTATGATCTGGTGGCACTCTGCGATATTGATGTTTGCTTGTTTATTGCCAGCATCCAAATAGCTGGTCCATATATCCAGGGATAAATATGGGTTTTCTAAAAGGGCCTCTCTCCAACTCTCAATAAAGTCGATAGCGGTTTCTTTAGGTGTTCCAAATGTGGGGTAGGAAAAGTGAAGGTCGGGATGCGCCAGTTTCTGGTATTTGCGACAAGATGAACACACACCGCAGGAATCGCCCGGCTGTTTATCCTCGCATGACAGGTACTGGGCATAGGCAATAGCTAGCGCCAGACTGCCCGAACCCTCAGGCCCCAAAAACAATTGCGCGTGACTAACCCGGTTCTCATTTACCGTGTTAATGAGCCTTTGTTTAATGGCCGCTTGCCCCGCTATTTGTTTAAACTGCATTGGTGCAAAATAGTGAAATAGTTTTGAGTTGTGAATAATGAGTTGAGAATTGTACAGGCAAAAGGGCTAATTTTACCATATTGTGAACAGCATAAAACTCACCACCGATCACTTAAAACTTATAACTCAATGAGAGTAATGGCCTTCGATTATGGCACCAAGCGCATCGGCATTGCCGTGACCGACCCTATGCAGATCATCGCAACAGGTTTGGATACCATACATCCCAACGCGATCATCGATTTCCTGAAAAAATATATGCAAACCGAGCAGGTGGAGCGTTTTGTTGTAGGTGAACCCAAACAGATGGATAACACTCCTTCACAATCGGCACCCCATGTAAAAGGATTTGTGAACCTGCTGAAAAGAACTTTCCCGGATATCCCCATTGAAATGCTGGATGAGCGCTTTACTTCCAAGATGGCATCAGCGGCAATAGCCCAAAGCGGAATGGGCAAGAAAGCAAGACAGAATAAGGAGTTAGTGGATACGATATCGGCCACCATATTGCTCCAGTCGTGGCTGCAAAAAACTGTCTGAACCATGATTTTTCACATTTGATTGGTTTTCAATGGTGTTCAAGAGGGCTTCGCCGTTTACTTGATTTTTTGATTACCCTGAAATATGAACTTAAATGAAGCATAGTGAATTAACTGAAAAAATAATTGGATGCGCCATGAAAGTGCATGGGATATTAGGTAATGGATTTCAGGAAGTAATTTATCAACGGGCTTTGGAGATCGAGTTGCGAAAGGCGGGATTGGGATATGCCCGGGAAATGGAAATGGCCATTTATTATGATGGCGAAGAAATCGGAACGCGGCGCGTAGATTTCTTTGTTGAAGGAGTAATAATGGTAGAATTAAAAGCAATAATCACCTTAGAAGAAGTGCACTTAGCCCAGGCTATGAACTATCTTGAAGCATACAAAATGGAGATCGGCTTACTCATAAACTTTGGTTCAAAAAGCTTACAATTTAAAAGAGTTCATAACAACAAGCTCTTGTAATTGAAGTCTTTGAATTTACAATCAGGCAATCCTTTAATCATGTAAATCATGGTTCAGACATATTTTCCTATCTTTGCCGCAATGGACATTCTACCCCATGACCTGCAATTGTACCTGGAAGATCATTGCGACGCCGAACCTTCGGAGCTGCAAAAGATCAACCGAGAGACCTATGCAAAAGTGTTAAAGCCGCATATGTTGTCGGGTCATTACCAGGGTCGGTTGCTCAGTATGCTGAGTAAAATGATACAGCCGCGGCGCATCCTGGAGATAGGCACTTTTACCGGATATTCCACCATTTGCCTTGCCGAAGGGTTGACAGACGACGGTATCCTGCATACCATTGAAGTGAACCGCGAAATGGAAGAAATGCTTAATCAACATTTTAAGTCCACAAATGTGGATAAAAAGATAAAGCTACATTTCGGCCTTGCCGCGCAGATTATCGTAGAAATAGAAGAAGAAAACTTCGACCTGGTTTTCATAGATGCGGATAAAAGAAATAATTTGCTTTACTTTCAATTAGTAATTGACAAAGTAAGGTCAGGCGGGCTGATTATAATTGATAATGTTTTGTGGAAAGGAAAGGTGTACGGAAGTGAAAGCGATACCGATACCAGGCTGATCCGGGAACTTAATGACCACATAGCCGACGACAAACGGGTTGAAAAACTGATTCTCCCGGTTCGCGACGGCATTATGCTCATTAGAAAAAAATAAATTATGAAGAAACTCTTATTGACCATAACCCTGTTGATTTCTGCATTAGCTGTTTCGGCTCAAAGTACCTCACAATCTTACATCGAAGAATTTAAAGATAACGCCATCCGCATTATGCACGAAACCGGCGTGCCGGCAAGCATTGTGCTTGCAGTGGCCATGCACGAATCGGCCTGTGGAAAAAGCAATATCGCCCAAAAGCTGAATAACCAGTTTGGCGTAAAAGGGGGCGAGAGAACCTATTATTATAAACACAATAAAAAGGTAAGCACGGCTTATAAAAAATATGATTCGGTAATGGATTCTTTCGAAGATTTCGCCCGCATCATGACAGAACGCAAGCAGTTCAGCCATCTTACAGAAGAACTTACCCACTATGATTATTTAGGTTGGGCAAAGGGTATACAGCACAGCGGTTATTGCAGCAGCCGCAAATGGGCCTCGCAGGTTTTGACCATTATCCGCAAATACCAGTTGAACCTTTACGACGAGAAACCTGACGATCAAAGTCAAATGGCTTCAAATACCCAATAATTTACAGATAAACCTTAAGTTTGGCGAGAATATATATCGCCATCAATTAAGATCTGTTGTTAATGAGAAATCCGGCTTACTTACTACCTATATTTTTTTCGGCATTGTTGTTTAGCTCCTGCGCGGTGCATAATGGTTTGATCAGCAACCGGGAAGCGCACCGCAACAACCAGGAAGTTCAGAAAGCCAACAGCGCAGCTATCGCTGGTTATAAATCACAAACGTCATTAGAATATATCGACCATTTTAAAACCATCGCCGTACAGGAAATGAACCTGTATGGGATACCGGCGAGCATTACGCTGGCACAGGGCTTGTTTGAATCGGGCAGCGGGAACGGGGAACTGGCCAGGGTAGCAAACAACCATTTCGGCATCAAATGCAACAGCGAGTGGAAAGGCAAAACCTACTATAAAGACGACGATAACCATAACGATTGTTTCAGGGTATATGACAAGGCGGAAGACTCCTTTCGTGATCATTCTGAATTTTTGAAGCGGCCGCGTTATGCCAAATTGTTCCAGCTGGATAAAAACGATTATGTTGGCTGGGCCAATGGGTTAAAAGCTGCGGGATATGCTACCAATCCAAACTATCCGCAATTGCTGATCACCATTATCCAGAAATATAACCTCGACCAATACGACCGCCCGGAAACAGATACGCAAAAAATACAGCGCGAGGACAGGGTGCTTACCCAGATCAATGATAACGTTATCACAGCTCCAAAAGACACTGTTACGCAAAGCACACCGACCGATAAGCTTTATACCGTAGTAACGGGCGATACACTATATTCCATTTCCAGGCGTTTTGGACTAACTGTTGACGAGCTTAAAGGCTTAAATAACCTCACTGATAACAATATTAGGATAGGGCAAAAGTTGGTGGTGGTTAAATAGGATGTTAAATGTTGTTAAATATTGTGATGAGTGCCGGCCCAAAGTTTAGTTATCATGTCAGAACGAGATTGTGGCTGCTGCTATTGTTTTGCGGACTGTTTCTTAAAGGATTTGCACAGGAGAAACCGGTGCGCCAGCCTGCCGGACAAATAGAAGGGATAGTTTTTGATAAGGATACCAAAGACCGTGTGGCCCGCACCAGTATTTTAAATAACAGTACCGGCAAGTCTTTTTATAATGACCTGAAAGGCGAGTTTAAAGTTGATGCCATTCCCGGCGACAGGCTGATCTTTATCAAAGAGAACTATTTCCCCGATACCGTACTGATAAAAAACACGGACAATATTGCGGTTTACCTGAGGCGCCAGGCCATCCCACTAAGGGAAGTAACCATCCGCGACTCGCTGTCCACCCCGCAGCAAAGGCTTGATGCCACACACAAAGAATTCAGAAAAGCGTACGGCCCAAATGCCTATAGCGACTTTTTAAGCACAGCACCCGGAGGTGGGGCGGGTATCAGTATTGATGCGATATGGAACTCGATCAGCCGGAGCGGACGTAATGCCCAGCATTTACAGGGATTGATAGAAGCCGATTATGAGCAAAATGTGATAGATTATCGGTTCAACAGATCGTACGTTGGTAATATTACAGGGTTAAAGGACCGGGAGCTGACCAATTTTATGGCCCGGTACAGACCGGGGTACTACATGGTGACCCACTCAAGCGATTATGAATTTATAAACTATGTGCTTAACAGCTTAAAAAGATATAAGCGTAACAAGCGGACGTACGGATTGCCCCCGCTAAATCCGAATAAACTAACCCCTCAAACCGCAGGAAGTAACTGATTTTTTACAATTGAAATAATCAAACTATAACCGCCTTGACAATAAAGGGCAGGAATGATGGTTATTAGGTTGATTTGATTTTAAAAGAAAATTGTTTTTCCTTTAATTTGCACACATGTTAAAATTCGGTTTTGGGTTAATTGTTTTTACACTATTCTTTTCATCCGCCTTCGCCCAAAAAGCCGACAGTCTTAAAGCCGACACCAATTTATTGAACCGGTACCGCATTGATCCGAGGAAGGACGCCTTCCCGATGCGCATCAGGCCAATACAGATCACCGAGGAGCAAATACCGGTTGAACTGCTGGATTATAAAGTGAGTTACTGGCACAAAAGCATTGTTTTTGGGTTGAACTTTAGCCAATCGGCATTCAGCAATAATTGGAGCGCGGGAGGTATCAGCTCGGTATCCCTGGGTACCAATTTTGATTTTAAAGCCGAATACAACAAAACCCCCTTTGATTATACTTCAGAAACAAATTTGATATACGGCATAGCAGCCAACAAAGGGCAAGGCGAGCGCAAAACAAACGACCGCATTTTCCTGGATAATAAAGTAGCCACGCAGTTATCAAAGCATTGGTTCCTTTTTGGCTCATTGAGTTTTGAATCACAATTCTCAGCTGGATATAACTATGTTGATGCCAGTGGTAATGCGGTTAACCAGGGTTTAATGATCTCCAATTTTATGGCTCCGGGCTACCTGACAGAATCGTTGGGTTTGGAATACAAGCCGACAAAATATTTTGATCTGCGATTAGGTACCGGTACTGCTAAACAAACATTTGTGCTGGATACAACCATTTACCACAACCAACCCGATAATTACGGTGTAAAGATCGGGCACACCTTTGTGAACCAGCTGGCTTTACAGGTGGTGGCCAGTATTGATAAGGACCTGATGCCAAATTTGCATATCAACGCCCGCTACGCACTATTTGTACCTTATGAGCAAGCCCTCGCCTATACCACCCACCGCCTGGATGCTACCTTAACGGCCAAAGTGAACCGCCTGATCAACGTAACCATGAACGGTACGTTTTTGTATGATAAAAACACATCGCCCAAACCACAGGGGACAGAAGGGTTGGCCCTGGGGGTTAATTACAAATTCCCATAAGAATTTATAACTTAGGCTTTTAAATATGAAGCCTATGCCTATCAAACTCACCCGGATCGCTATCACCTGTATTTTAGCAAGCTTTACATTCGTCTCCTATTCCCAGTCGATCATTATAGAAAAGGGGATCAAGCTGCCGAAGGATTCTGTAGTCAGCAAGCAATTGATCAGTTCGCTTAATGGCTTTCTTGCCCAAAAAGAAAAACCAAATAAGGAAAACGCCTTTGTTTTGAAGGATAACCTGCCAGAAACCTCGGCGTTGTTAGACGAGATGAAGGGGATGGAGGCGAACGCTAAAGCCAATGATTTTTTTAAACCCTACCTGAACAATGTGGTAAAGCTGGACGAGAACAACTATATCATCCAGTTTTCTTATTTGGGTGTGTTGGAAAATGCCCCTCTTTTGCGCGCTACTTTTAACCTGGTGGCGAAAAGAGAAGGGGATAAATTCTATTTCTCATCTCCACTAAAGCAAAACACCATAGGCTGGAAAACCAAAAAGATGGGCAACGTTACTTATCATTATAAAGATACTTTGGCCAAAGCCGATGCAAAGAAGTACCTGGAAATGGTTGATTTTTATGATAGAAAACTCAAAGTGCCGGAGCAGCCGATAGCATTTTATTACTGTGATAATTTACCAGAAGCGCTGCAACTGACAGGAATAGAGTACAAAGCGTATTATAATGGCTCGGGATCGGATGATTTGAGCTCGCACGAAAATGGCGAGTGCCTGATGGTTGCAGGCGGAAGAGTTTACCAGTATAGCTTTGACCTGCACGACCTTTGGCATGAACGGCTGCGTTATGTAATCGGAACCGACAAAACAAACCGCCCGGTTGACGAAGGATGCGCTTATCTATACGGGGGCAGCTGGGGATATAGCTGGCCCGAGGTGTTGTCGAAATTTAAAAAGTACGTGGCCGATCATCCCGATGCCGACTGGCTTAATTTATACATACAGGGAACGAATTTTGAAGGCGGGGACAGACCCATGAAAATACCCAATATTCTTAATGCCCTGATCGTTCAAAAAATTGAGCGTGAAAAAGGTTTTGCTCCGGTTATGGAATTGCTGACCTGTGGTAAAAAGGAACAGGGAGATGAAAATTACTTCAAAGCATTGGAAAAGGCAACGGGGATCAGTAAGGCGGATTTTAACGTCGAGATGTGGAAACTGATCAAGGGCCCAAATTAATTTTACTGTCCTTGTCACCTTTTATAATTTGCTTACGTAATGATTATATAACCAAACAGTTACCGTTATGAAATCATTTAATTTATTAATGGTGATAGCTGCTTTTTGTGTGCTAACCGCTTGTAAAAAGGATAACAAAGTTGAACCCGTAACACTGGTTGCTAAATGGGCCCTGGTAAGCGACTATACGGCCAACCACCTGGCACAGATGAATACCTATACCGGCGTCCCGGGCGATTATTTTGATTTTCGGACGGATGGCAAATGCTATGTTAGGGAAGGCAGCCAATACGATACGTTATCCTATAGTATAACATCCGACACCAGCTTAAACATGCAGTCTTTTGGTTATGGTAATTCAGGATACTACTCCAGCAAGGCCAACCCGCTTACTGTGCATGCAGCCACCATTACCAGCGGAGGCCCTTATGTCCCCGGTGAAATAGATTACAGGCAGGTGATCCTGAAAAGGTAATTGGTAGCAGCAGAACAAATATGCAATCTCCTTTTTGGGCGTAATTCATAGAGTCTCATTTAAGTATAAAAAACTACTTTAAGCAAGTCGCTGCAAAACCTTAACTTTGCAACCTTTAATTGAGATATAAGCATAATGTTTGAAAATCTTTCGGATAAACTCGACAGGGCGTTTAAGGTCCTGAAGGGACAGGGAACTATTACAGAGATCAACGTGGCCGAGACCATGAAGGAGATACGCAAAGCGCTCCTTGATGCCGACGTTAACTATAAAACCGCCAAAACTTTTACTGATGAGGTAAGGCAAAAAGCGATAGGTCAGAATGTGCTGACGGCTATTTCGCCAGGCCAGTTGCTCACCAAAGTAATGAGCGATGAGCTGACGGAATTGATGGGCGGCAGCACAGCCGAACTTAATTTCCCGGCTACGCCAACGGTGATCCTGATTGCAGGTTTGAACGGTGCGGGTAAAACCACCTTTAGCGGTAAACTGGCGCTATTTTTAAAATCACAGAAAAACAAAAAGCCTTTACTGGTAGCCGGCGACGTTTACCGCCCGGCGGCTATTGAGCAATTAAAAGTTTTGGGCGAGCAGATAGGCATACCTGTTTACGCAAATATGGAGTCGAAAGACCCGATCGCTATTGCGCGGGAAGGTGTGGCTTTAGCTAAGCAGAACGGCAATAATGTTGTGATCATAGATACGGCGGGCCGTTTATCAATCGATGAAGCCATGATGGTGGAAATTGAGCAGGTGAAGGATGCTGTGAAACCGCACGAGATATTATTTGTAGTGGATGCCATGACAGGCCAGGATGCTGTGAATACCGCTAAGGTATTTAACGACCGCCTGGATTTTACTGGTGTGGTGTTAACCAAGTTGGACGGTGATACCCGTGGTGGCGCGGCACTTTCCATCAAATCGGTGGTGAACAAGCCGATCAAATTTATCGGTACGGGCGAGAAGATGGAAGCGCTGGATGTTTTCCACCCTGATCGTATGTCGTCGCGGATGTTGGGGATGGGTGATGTGATCTCGCTGGTTGAACGCGCCCAGCAGCAGTTTGATGAGAAAGAAGCTGCCGAACTGCAAAAGAAGATCCGCAAAAATAAGTTCGACTTTAACGATTTTTATAGCCAGATACAGCAGATCAAAAAGATGGGTAATGTGAAGGACCTGATGGGCATGATACCCGGCGTGGGCAAAATGATGAAAAATGTGGAGGTGGACGATGATGCTTTTAAAAATATCGAGTCGATCATCCAATCCATGACGCCATTTGAGAAAGAGAACCCGGATTCCATCAATCAAAGCAGGCGTAACCGTATAGCCAAAGGCTCAGGAACTGACCTGCAGGAAGTGAACCGCCTGATCAAGCAGTTCGAGGATATGCGCAAGGTGATGAAGCAGATGAGCAACCCTGCAGCTATGGCGAATATGATGCGGAGAATGCCTAAGTGATTTCGGATTTTCGATTTCGAATTTATCTTTGATCGTCATTGCGAGGAACGAAGCAATCTCTGAATAGGACAGTCAAGAACCTTAATATGTTGATTGGCAAATGGCTTCTTGCATTTAATAACTGATATATATTTAAAGGATGAAACTGTTTTTATTACTGAACACCCTGCTATTTTCAGGAACTGTTTTTGCCCAGACGGTAAAAACCGAACTTGATGAACCAAACTTGGGTATCAAAGAAAAATTTTCTGTTTTAAAATCAGACACCAGCATCAAAGAGGGGCCTTATGCTGTTTACTCGCGCTACAGGAGCAAATTACTTTGTGAGGGTTTTTACAAGAATAATAACAGGGATGGTGTTTGGACCAGCTATGACTATAATGGCCAGCCTGAGGTGAAATATGATTACACCCACAAAAAGCTGTTAGCATACAACCCATCGAAATACATGGCAGATAGTAAAACATATAATGTGATTAAAGGGGCAGATACCGTGAATGTTGCATTAGATCAGCCACCTATTTTTTTGGATGGCGTTAATAGAATCAATCAATTATATCTTCACAATATCAGGTACCCGGCATTAGCATTCGAAAACAAAGTCCAGGGAAAGGTAATCATTGCCATCACCGTGGATACGCTGGGCCATCTTTCTAATTACAGGATAAAAAAAGCTATTGGAAGTGGCTGCGATGAGGAAGCCTTGCGAGTTGTTAAATTAATCAAAGGCGATTGGTTGCCAGGAATACTTAATGGCAAGCCGGTTACGGCCGAATATGAACTTCCTCTTAGCTTTACTATTGCAAACTAATTTATGTTAAAAAAACTTTTCAAACTCAGCTTTTTACTGGCTTTCATTTCTCCAATCGCCCACGCACAATCGCCCGGTGCCATTATTGATGTGCAGCATTACAATTTCGCTATTCGGCTTAATGATCAAAATGACACCATTAAAGGGCAGGCGGATATCGCTGTGAAGTATTTAAAGGATGCCGGGTCGTTCCAGGTCAACCTGGTTAAACAAAAGGCCGCGGGTAAAGGGATGCTGGTAAGCAGCGTGACCGAAAACGGCACTAAATTGCAATTTCAGCAGAGTGATGATGCGGTTATCATAAACACTACAGCAAAATCAGGCAGCGAACATACTTATACAATCACCTACCAGGGTATCCCTGCGGATGGGTTGATCATTTCGACCAATAAATTCGGGCACCGTATTTTTTTTGGTGATAACTGGCCCAACCGGGCCCACAACTGGCTGCCCTGCGTGGATGAACCGGCAGACAAAGCCACCGTTGATTTTATAGTGACGGCACCCGATCATTACCAGGTGGTAGCCAATGGATCAAAAGTAAGCGAAACGGCATTACCCGGTAATTTGAAACTGACGCACTGGAAAGAATCTACCGTGCTGCCTACCAAAGTGATGGTGATCGGTGTGGCTGATTTCGCGATAGACCATACCGGAGATGTGAAGGGTATACCGGTTTACACTTACGTTTTCCCGGACAATAAAGAAATAGGCTTTAACGGCTATGCTGTAGCTAAAGAAATACTGGCTTATTACATCGATAAATTCGGCCCTTATGCTTATGAGAAATTAGCTAATGTGCAGTCGAAAACTATATTCGGCGGTATGGAGAATGCGAGTTGCATTTTCTATTTTGAGAACTCTGTGGGCGACAAGGGGATCGAAGAACTGATGGCGCACGAGATCGCCCATCAATGGTTTGGCGATGCCGCCAGCGAAAAAAACTTTAGTCATTTATGGTTGAGCGAGGGCTTTGCCACCTATATGACCAACGTGTATCTCGAAGGCAAATACGGCAAAGATATATTTAAAGATCGCCTGGAAAAAGACCGCAAAAAAGTATTCCAATTTGAAAAAGAACGGAACACCCCCGTTGTGGATACCACAGCAAATGGTAATTATATGGACCTGCTGAACGCCAACAGCTATGAGAAAGGCGGATGGGTGCTGCACATGCTAAGACGAAAACTGGGCGACGAAACTTTCTGGAAAGGCATCCGTGCTTACTATGCGAAATATGATGGCGGCAACGCCAATACCGACGACCTGTGCAAAGTGATGGAACAAGCCAGCGGGCAAAACCTGGAGCAATTTTTCAAACAATGGGTTTATACGCCGGGGCATCCGCAATTACATATCACCTGGCTCTATAACCCGGCTAAAAGAGCTGTGGATATGCAGATCAAGCAAGACCAAAGCAATCCGTATGAGTTTACGCTGGAATGCCTGATCGGTAAAAAAATGCTCAAGGTTAAGGTGAAAGACCAGGCTACCTACATCGAGATACCCGTACCAGCCAAACCCGCCGATATAACATTTGACCCGAATGTTAATTTACTGGCCAGTTTTGAGGTGGTAAAGGCGAATTGATATTGCGGCTAAAAAACTTACGAAGTTTTAAAAACTTCGTAAGTTTCCCACCCCCAACGAACCCCTGTAGAAAACGATGTTTGCTGAAAAAATAATACGTCAAAGAACGGTTATAGCAAAGACTATCGCAGCCTGCTATGGAATAATTAAAAAAAATGATTTTGCGGGATGGTATAACAAATGATCGTACTGCTGCAGACAGAGATGAAGCTGTTTATACCCGGCGGATCAGGCTACTAAGTTAGCTAAAAAAATTAGTATTTGCAAGAAATATTTTACTTTTCGTCATTGCGAGGAACGAAGCAATCTCTACACTTGCTGATCAAACTCCGCAAGGACTGTTAATTGCAGAAAGCCATTATCTCATCAAGATATTCAAGGTTCCTGACTATCCTATGTAGGGGTTGCTTCGTTCCTCGCAATGACGTGGTGGCGGGTGGATTTATAATTTAGTTTTGTTATTTATCCAATAACCCATTAATTATTCTTTAAATAAAATAATATCCAAATTATATACTTTAATAAACGGATTTACGTTAATAGAACAATATATCACAGGTGCTTCCATTTTTAGCATCTAAACCGTTAACCTTAAAACTGATCGGCCATGTTAAAGTTATCAAAATCCATTTATGTAACCGCTTACAGGTGGAGCTTTAAAAATTTCGGGCAAGGCGAATTGCCCCGGTTCAAATCGTTATTTAATGTAAGTTTTTTGCTGGTAGTGGTGCTTACCAACGCGATGCTGTTAGCGCAGGTTATCCTCAAATCCCGGTTATTTATGATGAACGGGTATAGTGTGGGTATGCTGATGCTGCTCGGTACGGCTTTTATGTTATTACTAAGCCATCTTGTTTTTTTGAATAACAGATGGTTAAAAGGCCTGAACCAACGCCTGGCTACTTTAAGCCGCCACAACCTGAACACCTGGTCGGTGGTGGTGTTGGTGAATGTGATCATCATTTGTGGGTTTGTGCTTTTTGCGGTGAGATAATTTATTCATTCATGCTGGACGGAGTGAAGCATCTTCTATAAGTGTAGGTGATAAGGTGATGGTGAAAAAGATGCTCCTCCGCTAACCAGCGGATTCAGCATGAAAAAAAATCCACTTATCTTGTGCCATATTCAATACTCATAAATGGCACACCCAACTAACATCAATTTCCAAACTATAGATTGGTCTGCAATTGAAAAATCAGTGCACCCCGGCGAAACGGGTGAGGCTTTTTGGCAGACGCTGCAATTTCCCGGATTACGAATCAGGATGGTGGAATATTCCGCCGGTTACCTGGCCGATCATTGGTGCCGGAAAGGGCACATCGTTCATTGCCTGGAAGGCGGGTTTGTAAGCGAATTGGAAACCGGCGAAGCATTTACTTTAACCGCTGGTATGACTTACGTAGTATCGGATGAGCTGAGTTCTCATCGCTCTATTTCCAAAAATGGGGTGAAGTTATTGATCGTGGACGGGGATTTTTTGAAATAATCGGTAAGGCAATCTGGAGCAAAAGCACTGAAACAATTCCGACATTAGGGGGCTCCATAGGAGCCCATTTGGTTTTTAAATTATATTCTATAAACAGGCGGCTCTCATGGAGCCTGCTATCACAAATAAACATGTTATTTAGTTCCGTAGGAACTCCCTGTTTATAGAAAAACGTCTTCTTCAACCAAGGCTCCATCGGAGCCACCTGCCTTTTATCATCGATTATAAACTCACCAGTTTGAATATTTTAATA
>JABDFM010000026.1:7792-40020 GCA_013286565.1 Bacteroidota bacterium | reverse complement strand
ATAATTACCTGGAATTGTAATATGGCCTTCCGAAAAAAGGTTGACCAGATATTACAGTATGAGCCCGATATATTGATCATTCCGGAATGTGAGCATCCTGACAAGTTAAAATTTAACCGGGTGCCAACAGGTGTGATTTGGTATGGCGATAATCCGAATAAAGGGCTGGGTGTATTTTCTTACGGCGATTATAATCTACAGCTTTTGCCGGTACATGATCCCAACCTGAAAACCATCCCGGTGGTTGACGTACGTACACCTGCCGAGTTTGCACAGGGGCATATTGTTGGGGCGCACAATATCGCAATTTTTAGCAACGAGGAACGGGTGCAGGTGGGCACCACTTATAAGCAGCAGGGTCGTGAGCCTGCAATATTGCTGGGCTTTGATCTGACCGGGTCAAAATGGTCGGGCTTTATAAAACAAGCATTGGAAATAGCGCCTGGTAAAAAGATAGCTCTGCATTGCTGGCGTGGGGGGGATGCGCAGCGGAGCTATGGCATGGGCGCTTAATCTGTATGGCTTTGAGGTTTACCTGCTCGAAGGGGGGTATAAAAAATACCGCCGCTGGGTATTGAACCAGTTTGAAGAAAAATATAACCTGATGGTATTGGGCGGGATGACGGGATCCGGCAAAACTGTTATACTGCATCAATTACGCCAGTTGGCTGAACAGGTCATCGATCTGGAAGATATTGCGCAGCACCAGGGATCATCATACGGATCTATGCAAAGGATGATCCAGCCAAGCCAGGAGCAGTTTGAAAACGAACTGGCTACCCAACTGTACCAGGCAAGCAGGGATAAATTGATTTGGATAGAGGATGAGAGCATAACCATTGGTAAGCGATCGGTACCAAATGGTTTATGGCACCAGATGAAGAAGGCCAGCTTGCTGAATATAAAGATACCGGCAACTCAAAGGATCGATTTTTTGGTGCAGGAATACGGTCAGTTGGATAAAGATTTCCTGGTTGAATGTACCCAGCGCATCTGGAAAAGGCTTGGCCCAGAGCAAACAAAACATGCGATAGTAGCCATTAATGAAGGTAGGATGGCCGACTTTATCGGCCTTGTTTTGGTATATTATGATAAAACTTACCGGGCAGGGTTAAGTAACCGGTCACCCGGAAGCGTTTACGAATTGGATTGTGACGACACCAACGCTGTAAATAACGCTGCTCAAATACTGCAATACACTCATAAAATGGCAGAATCACTGCCACACGTTCATTAATATGATCTTAGACGAAATTAAACTTACGCAATACTCACATGGCGCGGGCTGCGGCTGCAAGATCAGCCCCGCTATATTGGATAAGATGCTGCATAGCCCCATTACATATCAAACCGATAGTCGCCTACTGGTAGGTAATGACAAGCGGGATGATGCTGCTGTTTATGATCTTGGTAACGGCACCGCGCTGATATCAACTACCGACTTTTTTATGCCGATAGTGGATGATGCTTATGATTTTGGCCGCATTGCATCAGCCAATGCTATTAGTGATGTGTATGCCATGGGAGGCAAACCAGTACTGGCGATTGCCATATTAGGCTGGCCGATAGACAAATTACCTCCAGAGATAGCGCAGAAAGTATTGGAAGGCTCCAGGGCGGTTTGCGCCGAAGCCGGGATAAGCCTCGCCGGTGGGCACAGCATTGATTGCCCCGAGCCGGTTTTTGGTTTGGCTGTGAACGGGCTGGTTGATATCAAAGACCTTAAACAAAACTCAACTGCTACCGCCGGTTGCCGCTTGTATCTGACAAAAGCTTTGGGAGTGGGGATATTGACTACCGCGCAAAAGAAAGAGATATTAAAGCCTGAACACGCCGGGATTGCCTTTGAAAGCATGGTTAAACTAAATAAAATAGGGGAGCAGTTGGGTAAATTACCTTATGTAAAAGCAATGACCGATGTAACAGGTTTTGGTTTGCTGGGCCATTTATCTGAGATGTGCGAAGGAAGCAGTTTGCAGGCTGTGATTGAGTTTGATAAAGTACCCCAAATAGATATACTGGACCAATACCTGGACCAAAATAGTATTCCCGGTGGCACTAACCGCAACTGGGCCAGTTATGGGCATAAAATTGGTAAGTTAACATACAGGCAAAAACATATCCTTGCCGACCCGCAAACAAGTGGTGGATTACTGGTAGCTGTAGAAAAAGGCTACGAAACTGAATTTGAAGACCTGTTGAGGCAAAACGGTATCCCCGAAAAAAATAGAATTCCCTTCGGTTGGATGGAAGAACCTACCGGGGGATCACTGATCGGCATAAAATAATAAAATGACCCCACAAAAAAGCGGCAAGGGCACTATGAACTAAACACCACCCCGCCGCTCCTTATAATGATCAGTTAATCATTATCATCCCGTTTTAGCTTCCTGCCGGTTATTACTCTAATTACGTTTGCTGAGTTGAAATGGTTGCCAGGATAGAATATTTTTCTTTAAATTTTAGAATTAGTGTTGAAAATTAGCTGCACAAAAAAGGCAGGGGCCTATTTGCTAAATATACCCCTGCCGCATATCATAAATGATCAGTGATCAATCATCGCCTTCATGACCCCAGCCGTCACCTTCGTCGCCATGGTGATGCTCTTTGAATTCAGAGTGTCCACATTCTGCCAGGTTCGATCTGATCTTCCAGTAAATAGTAGAGTTTGATGTTTTGCTGATAATGATCTTGCCGCCGGTTAATGTAGCGCCGTTTAGGTCGGCTGCAGTAACGCCAACTGTCAATTTTTCTAATTCCATTTCTACCAATGCAACATAATTTGTGGTACCGGTAATATCAAAATTGTTTACTTCAGTCTTTATCGTCACATCACTGTTCAGATCCAATTCAACAGGGATCAGCTTGCTGCTGTCATTCTTAAAAGTTCCCGTTAATTTTAATGGAATATGGGCTGTATCTGAGGTAGGTTCCAAAAATGCCTGGATCTCAATTTCTTTATAAACTCCCGTATCGAGGGTAACAAAGGAGATTGTAGGGCTTAGAGAGAAGATATTAACATTCATTAAGTTATTTGTCTGAATGTTTATACTCACTCCGCTTCTTTTAGCTTCAAATACAAATCTGCTAATGTTTGCGGTTCCTGCGGTCCATTGTAATCCCGCAATTGTGTCAATTGGAGTTGTTAAGGCCAGGCTTGCGCTGTTAACTGCTTTCATCTGAAACGCTAACTTTGAGGTGCTTGATACAACCGTAGGCGTACTACTGTTTTTTTTGCATGCCGCTAATGATATCAGGGCTAACAAAATTGGGGCGATAATGCTTGTCTTAATTGTTTTCATAGCTGGTTAGTTTTATTTTGTAACGGGTATTTTACAAATAAATTACATACAGAGATAAAAATTGTTTGCGGTGGTTAAATATTTTTTCTTTTGTAGAAATTATGCAGAAATAACGTTGTTTGAAGGAATATTTTCAGGTTTAATTTTTTCGGCAAAACATAATGTGAATACTATGCTTATTAATTAAAATTGCACTCGAATTCTGTATGGCTTATCAAACCCGTTTATCTTCTAAAATATTTACACTCTTTCTTTTCATAGCTGTGTTAATGTTTGGTCAGCATACCTTGGGCCAGCAGGTCAGAAAGCATCATCATAAAAAACCTGTAATTTCTGACACCGCACCTTCGTTCAAATTCAAAACGATAATTATAGACGCCGGGCACGGAGGAAAGGACCCTGGTGCGCACGGTGCTTATTCCAAAGAAAAAAATGTGACTTTGGCTATAGCCAAAAAATTACGAAGGGCCTTAACCGAGCAAATACCATCATTGAACATAGTGATGACACGTACTACGGATGAATTTATCGAACTGCACCGCAGGGACGCTATCGCCAGCGAAAATAAAGGCAACTTGTTCATTTCCATCCATTGCAATGCCTCGCCCGAAAAGGTAAGCGATGAGCGGGGAGTACTGCTATTGGTATATGGTTATCACCGCAAAGGCGAACAATTAGAAGCTTTACGCGAAAATGCCTCTATCTATATTGAAAAAGATTACCAGAAAGAGTACAGTGGCTATGGGGAAAACAGTGCTATTAACGCTATTGTATTAAGCGCTTTCCAGCAAAAATTCCGCAAGCAATGTATCCAGTTTGCCGACCTGGTGAACCATGAATTTAAAACGGGGGATGGCAGGCACAGTTTGGGAGTAAAGGAACAAGGGGTGCTGGTTCTGCAGCAAAGCGCCATGCCTGCTGTACTGGTAGAAACCGGGTTTATCAATAATCCCAAAGATGAAGCTTACCTGAACTCAGCCGACGGCCAGGCCGAAATTGTGCAATCCATTGTGAGGGCCATTAAAAAGTACAAGCAGAGTTTTGAGGATTAGAAGTAATAATATAATATCGCTACTGACGTCTAAATAAGGGTGATTCAAAACTTATAATCCTTATACTATAGCGGCAATTAATTATATTTACTCAAACAATTCAACCGGCTACTTTTTATTGATTAGCTATGAAAACCAATAACTTTTCACGGCGCGATTTTATCCGTGCAGGCTCAATTGGCGTAGGGGCGCTGGCATTGGGCAATCCATTAAATCTATTCGCCGCCAAACCAGCGAAAAAACTCGGGATAGCTTTAGTAGGCTTGGGTAATTACAGTACCGGTCAACTGGCGCCGGCTTTGCAGCATACCCAAAACTGTTACCTGGCCGGCATAGTAACCGGAACTCCTACAAAGGCGATCGAATGGAAAAGCAAATACAATATACCGCTCAGAAACATTTATGACTACCAGAGTTTCGACCAGATAGCCAATAACCCGGATATTGATATTATCTACATCGTGCTGCCGGTTTTTATGCATAAAGAATATACTATCAGGGCAGCCCAGGCAGGCAAACATGTGATCTGCGAAAAGCCCATGGCATTAAATGCTGGCGAATGCCGCGAAATGATTGCGGCCTGTAGAGATGCAAACCGCCTGTTATCTATCGGCTACCGGCTGCACTTCGAACCGCATAATATGGAGATCATGCGGCTGGGCCAACGGCAGGTGTACGGCCAGGTTATGTCCATTGATACCGGCAACGGTTTTACCTATCGCGGCGACCCGAACGCCTGGCGCTTAAAAAAGGCTTTGGCAGGTGGCGGGGGCTTAATGGATATGGGCATTTATTCCATACAGGGAACGAGATACACCCTCGGCATGGAACCAATATATGTAAGGGCCCGACAGGAAAAAACACGGCCTGATCTATTTAACGAGGTGGACGAAACGGTGTTTTGGGAACTGGAATTTCCCAATGGTTTTGTTGCCACGGGCAAATCGAGCTATAACCACGATTGGAGTTACTTGCATGTAGAGGCCGAACATGGTAAATTTGGATTGGAACCCGCTTATGGTTATGGCGGTGTTGATGGTTATACGCCAAAAGGTAAAATGCCATTCCCCCAAATAATTCAGCAAGCTGCCCAAATGGACGATTTTGCAAACTGTGTTATCCAAAACAGGCGATCACGCGTGCCTGGCGAAGAAGGCTTAAATGATATGAAAGTGGTTGATGCTATTTACAGAAGTTTGGCATCCGGAAACAAGGAGAGGATATAAAACGATGGAAAATAAAATTGATAAAATAGCCCAATGGCCCGAAATAGCTTTTGAAAACTGGAAGGATACGCTTGCTACCGTACACCTTTGGACGCAGATAGTTGGTAAAATAAGATTGCGGCAAACACCCTGGCTTAACCACTCGTGGCATGTTACGCTGTATGTAAGTGCAAATGGTTTAACTACCGGGAGCATGCCGTACCCAGATGGCGTGTTCCAGATAGATTTTGATTTTATACATCATGTGCTGCATGTGACTACCAGTGCTGGCGGTATGGCAAAAGTTGAACTTTATCCGCGCAGTGTGGCTGATTTTTACAGGGAGCTATTTGAGAAGTTGGAGAGTGTCGGGATTGACGCATCCATCCATGCCGAACCAAACGAAGTTGACCCGGCTATCCCATTTGAAAAGGACGAAACGCACCGGTCCTATGATGCTGAAAGGGTGTGTGATTTTTATAAGGCATTGGCTAAGATCCAAAATGTGTTTACCAAATTCAGGGCAAAGTTTACCGGTAAATGCAGCCCGGTACACTTTTTTTGGGGATCATTTGATATGGCCGTTACGCGGTTTTCGGGCAGGCCGGCCCCTGTTTACTCAGGCGGTACACTGAATATCCCTTTGGCCGTAATGCAGGAAGCCTATTCGCACGAAGTAAGTTCATGTGGCTTTTGGCCCGGAAGCGAGCAATTTCCTCACCCTGCATTTTATTCGTATTGTTATCCAACATCTGTTGAATTTGGTAAGCAAGCCGTTAAACCGAACGAAGCATTTTTTAGCGGAGAAATGGGCGAATTTATATTATTGTATGAAGTAGTTCAGCGGTCTGATGATCCTGAGGATACACTGATACAATTCATGCAATCAACTTATGAGGCCGCTGCCAATACGGCCCATTGGGACAGGGGCGCATTGGAGTGTGATTTTACCTGTTTCGAAAAGTAGTTATACTAATAAGCCCGGAAAATTAAAGCTTGCCCCAGTGTTTTTATTAACCCTTTAAATCATCGGGTACAAGAATAAATCTGCTATTTTTGCGGCCATGCAAACAGAAGGCAGCTCACTAAAAAATAAATTCGACAGTATTATTTTTGATCTTGACGGTACCCTTTGGGATTCGACCGGGAACGTGGCCCTTGCCTGGGAACAGGCCCGCAAACAAGTGGATTATGTTACCGAAGCTATTACCGTGGAGCGTGTAAAATCAATCACCGGAATGGCTTATGATGCGATATTCGAAGTATTGCTGCCTGATCTGGATGTTGAAAAGCGGAATTATTTTAAAGCGCTATGCGCCCAAAGTGAGATCGACACCCTTCATGCCATAGGTGGCGACCTGTACCCTGACCTGGGAGATACTGTTAAATATCTTGCAGGCAAATACAAACTGTTTATTGTGAGCAATTGTCAGAGCGGCTATATCGGAACATTTTTGAGCCATTGTCCGGTTGCTGAATATTTTTCGGGTCATCAATGTTATGGTACCAAAGGCCGACCCAAAGCCGAAAATATCAGGGATGTTGTGAACGACCACCATTTACAAGCGCCTGTTTATATTGGTGATACCAAAGGCGACTATGATTCGGCAACCAAAGCCGGTGTGCCATTTATTTTTGCTGATTATGGTTTTGGCAAAGTAGAAGAAGGACAGATCACAACCATCAGTGGGTTGGGTGACTTGGTTGGGTTATTGTAAATAACAAGTACGTCCTTGCGAAGAGGAACGAGGAAGCAATCTCCGTTAAACAAGCTCGATATGCATTTAGTAAATATTAAGCTTGTTTTTGTCCTTTTTTATACCTGTTCCATATCAAACTCAATAACCATCCGCCAATAACGCCCCCTATCACCGCTGCCGGGAGCAGAAATATGATATTATGATTGTTAATAGGATAAAAAACCTGGATCATAACCAGGATAAAAACAAACATAAAGGCACTAAAGTAGGTGGCAGGTGTGTATTTGGGGTTCATCAGTTTTGGGTTAAGCGTTCACTATGCTTTTCAACTCTTTATCAAAGTTCTCCATCATTAGCACGGCGGCACCTATCAGTTCGGCATCAAAACCGAGCTCTGACACCAATAATTCGGTGCTTGATGCCAGGCGCGGGATGCAGTATTTATGCAGCGCCTGTTGTATGGGTGCCATTAATATTTTCCCTACTCTTGCGCCGCGCCCGCTTAGTACGATGGTCTTTGGGTTCATAATATGGATCAGGATAGCCAGCGCCTTACCGATCTTATATCCTGAGTCAGAAAGTAGCTCAATAGCGAATTGGTCGCCATTGTCAGCAGCTTCTAATATAGCATCGCCGAATACTTTTGAAGGGTTATGATCCAACGCCTTTAAGCTGGTTACCCTGCCGTTTTTAATGCCCTCTATCGCTTTCTCAACCACTACCAGCATAGATGCTTCCGCCTCAAGGCAGCCGCGTTTTCCGCAGGTGCATAACTCGCCATCTTCTGATAAGGGGATATGGCTCAGTTCACCGGCAAAGCCGTTATGCCCCCTGAAAATTTCGCCATTAACGATCATGCCCAGCCCGATACCCCAGCCCAGGTTGATCACCATTACATTTTTCTGTGCTTTTGCAATGCCAAATTTTTGCTCGGCTAAAGCGATCAAACTCGAATCGTTATCAATATATACCGGCAACCCCGTCTCGTCTGATAGATATCGGCTCAAACTTTGGCCGCCTGCATCCAGGTAGGTGTAATTGATGCCTTCTATTACATTGATAAAACCCGGCATACCAATACCTATCCCCGCGATTTTGTGTTTTGCTATGGGTGCGGCAGCGATATAGTTGTTTATATTTTCGACCAGTGTAGAAAGCGCGTCGGGATTGTTCAGCAATTTCAGATCGAGTATCACAGCATCCGCAACCGGGTGATTAAACAGGTCGAGCAATTGGATACGTGTCGCGATCTGGTCCATCGCCACTGCCAGGATATACATCGCATCAGGGCGTATAGAATATAGTAACGGGCGGCGTCCTCCGCTTGACGGAGCGTAACCCTTTTCCACCACAAACCCCTCGTCCATCAGCTCGTTAATAGCTTTGGCTATTGACGGGATGCTTTTTTCAAACCGCTCGCTCAACTCGGCGCACGACAGGGCCTTATCGAAATAAAGCCGCTTAACGATCATGTTTTTTAGATGGGTGCCTTTTACACTCTTGGGTTTAATTTCCATTCAACAATTCAGGTTTGCCAGGCCAGGGGGAAACCTGCGGCTTAAAACTTTTTAAAATATTTATAAAAGTAATAATAATGAAACAAAAAACAAGGGTAAGTTTAGAGTTAATCGGTGTATATAGTCGATAATAATGATCAAGGTTTAAACTGCTTGTCTTTATAAAACTTAAGCGTATGGATGGCGGCAAGTAAAGCGGTTTTGTTTTTTTTATCCAGGTTTTGCCCCAGTAAAATAAACTTAACAATATCATAATCATCATCTTTCAGCTTCCACAAGCTATCTATGCGAATACCGGTAATGCCATTATTCGTTAAAGGGGCAGCAATTTTAGCTTTATAGCCGTCTATAATGGCTGACGAAATATTATTTTTGATAACACTTTCGTCATCGTCCTGTGAAGCTGCTCTAAGCTGGGGAGGGAAAAATCCCATGTTAAACCCAGCGTGTTCATGGTCAAACATTTCAATCCGGCCCACATCCGAATCAATTCCCTGGATCTTCGTTTTTTTCCATTCCTTCGGCACTATCATTGTAAATGAACCAAAATCCATGATTTGCATATTTTTAACATCAGATTTTGATGCGCTGCACAAGCACAATATTATAATCGGCAATAGTATTATCTTACGCATATCAAACAGATCAATAGATCCAGGTACCATTCCTTTCGGCGCCTTTTTCCAGTATATCATAAAGTTTTTCATCCTCGCGGGCTGCTTTTTTGTAATCGCTTTCAGTAAAACCGATGGGTAATGCCGCAGCTTTACGGGTTATCATCACTACATTAACGTTATCGCTGAGGCGTTTAACAAAGCTTTTACCTGTCGAATATTTGGTGCTTATAAATATAAGCGTATCGCCTTTTGCAGCTTTGATCTGGAAAAACCCCCGGTTGTTGCTGGTCGCCATTTCGGTATGGCATACATTAACAACAGTTACGCCTTCCAGCTCTTCCATCGCCTGGCCTATGATACGGCCTTTAATAGTTGCTATGGTTTGGGCGGAGGATAGTTTGCAGGAGAGAATTAAGAGCAGTAATAAGCAAATAGGTATAAGTTTTTTCATTACAAGTTTGGCGGGTTGATTAAGGTAGCTAAATATATAAAGGATTTTGGTAGTATTAGTCGAAATGATCGATCATGATTTAATCCTTATGCCAGATTACCGAATCTGAAATAGTAAATTCGAAATTTAAATCAGAATCACAATTATCCTCAAATGAAGATATATCAATATATACTTTGGGTTTTGGTCTTTTGCTCAATTGACGCTTATGCGCAAAAAGATACAGTTATTATTTACAAATATGGGAGCTTTTTATTTGAGGCATCTGATACTATGAAGGTTGATTTTATAGTAAAAGGGAGCCCTTTGAAACAAAGGATCAGTAAAGGGGATACATTATACCACGATTCAAAATATATTATTTTAGGGGATGCTTCTAAAAGGATAGGAATGGGGATTTATAAAAGATATAAACTCAAGTATAAGTTTGAGTCTTTTAAAACATCAATATATAAGGGGAAATTAGCTGCGCCAGATTTTACAAGTGATCCGTCTGCAAAATTTTATAAAACGATGATAAAAACTCAATGCAAGGCTCAAGGAGTAAATTTTGCAGGACATTATACAGTGATTGAATGGGGTTGCGGAACAGAATGTGAAAATATTGCCGTTGTTGATAGGCTGAATGGGAGGATATACTATACAACTATACCTTATGGAGGCGATGAAGGATATTACGGCACAAAATATAAAGCGAATAGCCGGATGCTAATTGCAAATTCTTTTAACCTTGATGATCACAAGGGTTATGCCTTAATTCGTGATTATGAGAGAATAAGAATTTTAGAATGGACAGGGTTAGGGTTTAAAAAACTTCCCCGATGACCATCCAGCAAATCCTCAAACATTATTGGAACCACGATGCCTTTCGTCCTTTGCAGGAGGAGATCATCCAGTCTGTTTTATTAGGGCGCGATACCTTGGCTTTGTTGCCTACCGGGGGTGGCAAATCGGTCTGTTTCCAGGTACCCGCTTTGGCAAAAGAGGGGATATGCCTTGTTATTTCACCTTTGATCGCTTTAATGAAAGACCAGGTCGAGAATTTAAAGGCCAAAGGGATCGATGCCGTGTCCATCGTGTCGGGCATGAGCAAGCGCGAGGTGGATATTGCGCTGGATAACTGCATTTACGGCCCCGTTAAATTTTTATACCTCTCGCCCGAGCGTCTGCTTTCTGAACTGGTTCGCGAGCGCATCAAATACATGAATGTCAATTTGATCGCGGTTGACGAAGCACATTGCATATCACAATGGGGGTACGATTTCAGACCGCCATACCTGCACATTGCTGATCTGCGCGAGTTGCATCCGGATGTCCCGGTACTGGCACTTACCGCTACTGCCACCGTTGAGGTGAGGGACGATATCCAACAAAAGCTATTGTTTAAACAATCCAATGTTTTTAAACAGAGTTTTGAACGCAAAAACATTAGCTATGTGGTACAAAACGAGGAGAATAAGCTGCGCAAGCTTTTAGATATAGCCAAGGGCGTAAAAGGCAGCGGTATCGTATATGTGCGAAGCCGCAAGGAAACCGCTGAGATTGCCAAATTTTATACGGAGAATGGTTTTAAGGCCGATTTTTATCATGCAGGTTTAACCATGGATCAACGCTCAATGAAGCAGGAGAGCTGGAAAGCAAACCGCACCCGAATTATTGTGGCTACCAATGCTTTTGGAATGGGCATTGATAAACCTGATGTGCGTTTTGTGATCCATAAGGACCTGCCCGAAAGCCTGGAGGCTTATTACCAGGAGGCAGGCAGGGGAGGGCGCGATGAGCAGAAGGCTTACGCCGTGTTACTCTATAATTATGCCGATCGTATTAAGAATGAAAAGAAGTTCCTGACCAATTTTCCTTCTGTTGATGAAATTAAACTGATTTATCACAATTTGGGCAATTACTTCCAGTTGGCCTACGGTACCGGAGAAGGAGTAAGTTTTGATCTTGACCTGAGCGATTTTTGCACACGGTTTAAGCTCGACCCTACCAAAACTCTCAATGCTTTAAAGTTTTTGGAAAAGGATGAATACCTGTCGTTCAACGAAAGCGTGTTCCTGCCATCGCGGTTCAGGTTTGAGGTGATGAATGAGCAGCTATACAATTTTCAGATCCAGAACCCATCCTGGGACCCATTCATCAAAACCATTCTGCGCTCGTATGGCGGCTCGTTTGAAAATTACGTGCGCATGCGTGAACATGACCTGGCCCGGCGAAGTAACCTGAGCGTGCAGCAGGTAATTGAGGGGCTGAAACAATTGCAGGAAATGAACATCCTGAATTACCTGTCGCAAACCGATCAGCCTCAGGTAACTTACATCCGGCCACGCCAGCATAATAATGATCTGATCATTAACAAACGTTATATAGAAGAGCGCAAAGCCACCGCCCGCAAAAAAATGGAGGCAGTGTTTGCCTATGCTGAGCATAAAAAATGCCGCAGCCAAATGCTATTGGCTTATTTTGATGAGATCAACGCGGATAAATGCGGCGTATGTGATATATGCCTCGAAGAAAAACGACAACGGAACCTGGCTGAAACAGCCGATAATATTACTGACGAGATCGTACTGTTGTTAAGCACGGGCAGCCTAACTATCGGGGCACTCATCACCTCCTTAAAAACCGGCGCCGAAAAGGACCGGATAGAAACCATCAGGCTATTGCTGGATGCCGGGAAGATCAAAACGGATGGAGAGCGGTATTATCTCTAATGGTTGAAAAGTTGTAAAGTTGGAAGGTTGTAAAGTTATAATTGTTCGCTTTCGATACAAGTTACCTGGCTTTATAATAGATAATCAACCTTCTAACTTTACAACCTTCCAACTTTACAACAAATTTCTTCCCCACTTCACCGATGTAATCACCCCGTTCACCGGGAAAATACCCCTGTACGTCTATTTGAGGCTATTTTGCTGTAACGTTTTTTAATCGGATACGTCTTAATGGTGTATTTAAAAACAAGAAAATACAAACATTGACGATTTAAAAATTAAGAATATGAAAACTAAAATTTTATCCATAGTAACTATCGCAGCCATAGTATTAGGAATAGCAAACACAACTTACGCAGCCACAAAAAATGATTCAGCTGCTAAAAATAATGAAGTAAGCACCGTGCTTACCAATGTAAGCAATATCAACAAGATCGAGGTTCGCGGTAATGTGGAACTGTATATATCAGATGGCACAAGCGATCAGGTAAAGGTTTACAACCGCTACTATGCTGAAAGTGCCCTGGTTCAAAACCAAAAAGGTGTATTGAGGATATCATCCTATTCAGACCAAAAATTAGTGGTTTGGATCACTGCAAATGACTTGCGCTCTATATCAGCTTATGACAACGCCGAAGTGAAATCATTTGGCAAACTTTCATCGATCGAATTGAATGTAGATCTGCACAATAACGCGTCAGCTAACTTGAACTTGGATACTTTCAGTGCTAATGTTACCGTAGCCGATCATGCAAAAGCCGACCTGAGCGGTACCGCTAATGAGTTTAGCTTAAAACATGACGTTGCTACAAGTGTAAACAAATACAACCTGGAAGCTGTACATTATACTGACAGCACCCCGGTGAACGCCAAAAATATGGATCTGGCTGGTATCTAACCCAACTTTTGCAAAAGTTTAACATATATTACAGGGAGCTATCTGTTAAGACAGGTGGCTTTTTTTGTTATTATAGTTTGTCTAATTCTTTTTCAAACCCAATTTGTGATGAGTAAAATCAAGCATATACTCATTATTTAAGAAAGACTCCAGGCCGAGGATGGTAACATCTGTTCCTGATGTACTGGGGTTTTCAGTTTTGGTTAAATTTTCACTATCGCTTGTTACATAAGAGTAATTAAATCCTGAATTTGTTGCTACCGATACCGATACACCACTCGGCAGTAGGGTTAAGGCATTGGGTGCTGTTGGATCTTCAATATAACTGTACGGTTCAGTACCGGTATCAAATAAAACATTTGTTGAAAAGGCCGACTTGTTATTATATGTTAATGTTGCCGGAATAATTGGTGCGTATCCATCACCCGGGTAAAAGGTAAGCTGGCTCATTGTAAAACCCGATGATGAGGAAAGGTCAGCGGCGGTTAAACCTAAAGTGACTACCCCCGGCACGTAGGCAGGTACCAATGCAAAATTGCTGGTGCCTATTGCAGCCATCTTAAACCCTTTTGTAAGACCTGCGCCGGGGTCAAAATAGCTAAATGGACTGGTAATGTAAGCACCGCTTGGGAAAGTGATATCATATTCCTCCGATACGCCAAACGTATCAAATTCGTGTGTAGGATATGTTTTGTTATTTTTATCCACTGCTTTATAGTAGATAAGAAAAGGCAGGCGTTTAATAACAAAACTCCCGTTCTGATCGCCAACAGTCACGGCTGCATAAGCAAGATTGCCATATACTTTATCAGCAGTTGTGACGTCATCGCCATATTCAACAGTTGATGTTTGGTTAGTAATGGTAATTCCAGCTACAATTGTGGAGTCACCTGTAAAGTTAAAACCTGTGCTGGTGATCATGGATGCCGGCAAAATACCGTCAGCATCAATAACCATCCCTCCTGAACCTGTATCAAATACAAAGGGATAATCTGTAGCGCTGTTAGTCCCAACCTTTGAAACAGCTACGATCAATAATTTAAAAATGGATGAATCGCTTTCATATAACCCTAACTGTGTAGGAGTTGCCGTTTGAACAGGTGTTACCTGTGGCTTGTCCTTTTTACATGATGCAAGAGCGAGCATTAAAAAAGCAACTGAAATAATTAATAAATTGGGTAGGATGTATTTTTTTCTCATATAGGTTAATAAGCTAATATCTGGTCGAAACAACCCTTTTCTTGTATATACTACGTGATACTTGGGTAGAAGGTTGCCGATAATAAAGAACACGTGTTTTAACGCTTAAATAAGCACTTTTGATATAAAGGTGGTCCGAATTATTTTGTCTCTGCAATAATAAAACTATTACCATGTTAATTCGGGTGTTTCCTTCCGATTTTTTTATCCTTTCCATAATCTACGAAGAATTCTTCGGAAGGGTTTCGCAAGTCGCCCTCTCATTACTGAATCGCATTTTTTTTCACCGACCAAAACTCCCGCTTTACCGGGAAAAACCCACTCTACATAGAATAGAGGCCGTTTTGCTGTAACGAATTTTAATTGGGTTCGTCTTATTGGTGTATTTAAAAACATAGGAAAAACAACAACTAACAATCAAAATATTAAATATCATGAAAACTCAAATTTTATCCTTCGTCACTATCGCAGCAATAGTATTAGGAATAAGCAACACCACTTTAGCAGCAGCAAAAAAAGATTCAGCTGCTACAAATAGCGAAGCAAGCACAGTACTTACCAATGTAAGCAGGATCAATAAGATCGAAGTTCGCGGCAACGTTGAGCTTTATGTATCAGACGGCACAGCCGACCAGGTAAAAGTTTACAACCGCTACTATGCCGAAAGCGCTGTGGTTCAAAATCAGAACGGTGTATTGCACATCGCATCTTATTCAGATCAAAAATTAGTGGTTTGGATCACTGCAAATGACCTGCGCTCCATAACCGCTTATGACAATGCCGAAGTAAGGTCATTCGGTAAACTTTCACCCATAGAATTGGACGTTACTTTACACAACAACGCTTATGCTAAATTGGACATCGATGGTTTCAGCGCAAATATTACAGTAAACGATCGCGCCAAAGCAGACCTTACTGGTAATGTGACCGAATGTAGCTTAAGGTACAGCTACTCAGCAAGTGTAAACAGTACTTACTTTGTTGCAGCCAATATCACCAGGACTGTAGATGCAGTTAGCATTGTTAAAAAAGACCAGGAATGGGCAGGCTTATAATTGAGAAATTTAAATAAACTCACCCGGTCTTCGTTTCACTCGACCACCCTCTCTTCGCTGCGCGGAAAGAGGGTTTTTATTTGGATTCTATTTCTTTTTAGTCCCCTCTTTCCGCTGGCTAGCGGAGAGAGGGGGTAGGGGTGAGTCGATACGGATGCAAAATGTAATACAGAGAAACACAAAGCCATTCAGTTAAATGAATGACTTTTTTTTATATTTTTGATGTAACCAAAACCCAACACAGTTAGTCCAAATAATAAAACCAATCCAGATCCAATGAAAAAGATATACTTAAGCGCGATATTATTTATCGCAGCCATTTCAATCACCTCGTTATCATCATGCCGGTTCGGCTGCGTACACGGCTCGGGCAGGCAGGTTTCCGAAAGTCATAAGTTGACTGATTTTACAAAGATCGAGATATCAGGCGGCTTTAAAGTTAATTTAAAACAGGACAGTAGTTTAAATGTAACCATTACCACCGACGATAACCTGATGAAATATATGCGTACATCGGTGGATGGCGATAAGCTGCGTATATCCGCAAAAAGAAACTTTTGCAGCAGCGGCGAGACCGTGGTCAATATTGGGGTGCGTAACCTCGACGCAATTGAAACAGCCGGGGCTGTTGATCTTAATTCTGACGGAAAAATAAATACCAAGGATCTTCATTTTGAATTGAATGGGGCCAGCAAAGTAAATTTGGACCTGAATGCCGCTAATGTGACTTTCGAGGGCAACGGCGCTTCCGAAATTAATTTAAAAGGACAAGCCAGCTCAAATAAGATCGAGTTTTCAGGCAGCGGTAAAGTTTACGCCTTCGACTTTGTGGTAGGCAGTTACAATATAGAGACAACCGGCGCCAGCAATTGCGAGATCAATGTACTGCACGATCTGACAGTGAATACAACCGGCGCGGCCGAGGTTCAATACAAGGGCAACCCAACAAGCGTGAACAGCAGCAAAACAGGATCAGCCACTATTACTAAGGTGAATTAAGTTCCGAAACTTATTCATATATTGAAGCCACTTAATAAGTGGCTTTTTTTATTAACCTTAAATCACATGAAAAAAATATTATTTATTGGATTGTTTTTTTTATTTGGATGCACGTTCACTAAGCAGCAAAAGGCTGAAAAGTTAATAAAAGAATACATGAAACATCACCTCAATGATTATGATAGTTATCAGGTTGTTAATACAGAAAAGCCCGATACAGCCTATAAGGATTATTTAGTTGATGACTCGACCGGCAAATCATTATTTAGCCTATTGTTAGCGCAAAAGGGACTTGTTAATCTCGAAGATAGCTTGTTGACCGCTTATGAAGATAAACCAATTGATTTACAAAGCGAGCCATATATTACAATGTCGGAAAAAAGACTTAATAAAAACAAAGAAAAACTCGATGGATTGGTAAGCTTAATTAAGGAGCGTAAGGATTCTTATAAAAAGATTTTCAAAGGATGGAGTATAACACAATCTTATCGTGCTAAAAATGGCTTTGGAGCATTAGTTTTGCATACTGAAATATTTCAAATAGATAGTGCATTTACCCAAATAACAGATGTGGAAGAAGTAAATAAATAAAATTCAAACTAAGATACTACCCGCCTTTCACCTCCTTTCTACTTTCCATACTTTTTTCCTACCTTTGCCCCTCCAAAAGTCGTTCCTTGATTTTGATCATAAAAAGCGGCTTTTAGTTAAATTAAAATACCCGTTAAAAAGATGAATATTTCACAGGAAAAGATTGATAATCTGAATGCAATTGTAAAGATCAACATCAAACCCGAAGACTACCAGCAAAGGGTTGATAAGGCGATAAAAGATCACGCTAAAAAAGCAAAAATGCCCGGTTTCAGGCCCGGTATGGTGCCAGTAGCACACATCAAAAAGATGTATGGCAAAAGCATTTTGGTTGACGAAGTGAACAACCTGCTTTCTGATACCTTGAACAATTACATTACAGAGCAGCAACTGGAAGTATTAGGTCAGCCATTACCAAAAATGGACGACAGCAAACAATATAACTGGGATTTCGCCGACGACTTTGAGTTTAACTACGAAGTTGGTTTAGCACCTGAGTTTGAAGTTGATTTTTCAGCGAAAGACAAAGTAACCCAATATGTGATCAAAGCCGATGAGACTACTTTAGCCGAGCGTATCAAAAATATCCGCAAAAGCTATGGCAAAATGACAAATCCTGACGTATCGGCAGATGGTGATGTGCTTTATACCGAATTAGTGCAGCTTTCGCCTGATGGTTCTGTTTTTGATGAGGGTATCAGCAATACTACATCAGTTCGTTTAGACCAGGTACAGGATGAGAAAGTAAAAAAATCACTGATCGGTTTAAAAAAGGGCGATGAAGTAACCATAGATATTCAGAAAGCCTATAATAACGATACGACACGTATCGCAGCTATATTGAAGGTTGATGAAGAAACAGCAGCTGAAGTAAAATCAGATTTTCGCTTAACGGTTAAAAATGTGAACCGTTTAGAAGAAAGCGATTTGAACCAGGAGTTCTTTGACAAATTATTTGGTGAAGGTACAGTAACTACCGAAGCAGAATTTAAAGCGAAGATAACTGAAGAGTTAGAATCGATGTATGCGCAGGATTCGGAACGCAAATTGCAAAACGACCTTTACACCCTGAGCACCGAAAAAGCAAAATTCGATCTTCCGGATGAGTTTTTGAAACGTTGGTTAAAAGTTACCAATGAAAAACTAACCGACGAAGAGTTGATCGGTGGCTACAAAGATTTCGCTCAAAACCTGAAATGGACCCTGTTGGAAAACAAGATCATTAAGGATAATAAGATCGAGATCAAATACGAAGAAGTGTTTACAGCTGCAAAGCAACGTTTGGAGGCACAATTCAGGATGTATAGCCCGCAGCCTATCAGCGAGGAACAATTAGGACAATACACTGTTCAGTTCCTGCAAAATAAGGAAGAGGCTAACAAGATATTTGAAGAAGTTAAAGCAGGCAAGGCATTAGATTATCTTAAAAGCGTAGTTACTTTAGAACAGAAAGAAATATCAGCAAAGGCTTTCAGTGAGTTGGTGAAGTAGGGAGGTGCAAAGCGTTTCGATACTTATAAATATTATTTACTATAGCCAAAGCAACTCTAAATAACGGGTTGCTTTTGTTTTAGGTCCATTTTTGCCTTCACTGATAATTTTTACTTTTTATATACTTTAGCTAAGTAATAGTATTCAACTAAAAACTATATTTAACGCAATTCAAAAATTAAAGAAAAACACAGATCATGGACAATATAGATAGAAATGAGTTTAGAAAATATGCCGTTAAACATCATCGTATTAACAGCATCTACGTAGATAAATTTATTGGTAATGTAGAACGTGCCAACATCCCTATGGGTATTGCACCATCTGGTATGACCCCTTACATCATCGAAGAGCGCCAATTAAACGTTGCACAAATGGACGTTTTCTCGCGTTTGATGATGGATCGTATCATATTCCTGGGCGATGCTATTTATGATAATATTGCAAACATTATCCAGGCTCAATTGCTGTTTTTGCAATCAGCAGATGCCAAACGGGATATCCAGATATACATTAACTCGCCCGGTGGTTCGGTTTATGCAGGTTTAGGTATTTATGATACCATGCAATTTATATCAAATGATGTAGCCACCATTTGTACCGGAATGGCAGCCTCAATGGCAGCTGTATTATTATGTGCAGGTACACAGGGTAAGAGGGCTGCTTTACCACACTCAAGGGTGATGATCCACCAGCCATCTGGTGGTGCGCAGGGACAGCAATCGGATATCGAAATAAGCTACCACGAGATCACCAAGCTGAAAAAAGAACTATACCAGATCATCGCCGATCATAGCGGTGCATCATATGAAAAAGTTTGGGATGCATCAGACCGCGACCATTGGATGATTGCCGAAGAAGCAATTGAATTTGGTATGGTTGATGAAATATTACGCGGTACAAAAGGCAAGAAATAAAAACAACACACCGTTGTAAAGCGTATTAGTACCAGGCGAATGAGCAAAGACTTTGCAATTTTGCCATTAATTAGTTAAATTTGTTTGTACATCAATAAAAATGAATAAAAACAGCAAAGAAATAAGATGTTCTTTTTGCGGTGCCGGTAAGCAGGATTCACTGATGCTGATAGCTGGGCTTGATGCACACATTTGCGATAAATGTGTGAACCAGGCTAATGAGATATTGGCCGAGGAGCTGAAAGTGCGTAAGGTAAAGACATCTCCATCCGCGCCTGCTTTATTAAAACCAGCCGAAATAAAAAGCCACCTTGATCAATATGTGATAGGCCAGGATGATTCGAAAAAGATATTATCCGTTGCCGTTTACAATCACTATAAGCGATTGAATCAGCGCATTGAAAAGGATGAGGTAGAGATAGAGAAATCAAACATTATCATGGTGGGCGAAACAGGTACGGGTAAAACCCTGCTTGCCAAAACCCTTGCTAAGATATTAAATGTTCCTTTTTGCATTTGCGATGCTACCGTATTAACCGAAGCCGGTTATGTAGGCGAGGATGTGGAAAGTATATTAACCCGCTTGTTACAGGCTGCTGATTACGATGTAAGCGCTGCCGAAAAAGGTATTGTATATATCGATGAGGTTGATAAAATTGCCCGTAAAAGCGACAACGCTTCCATTACCCGCGATGTATCAGGCGAGGGCGTGCAACAGGCCCTGTTAAAAATACTGGAAGGAACGATGGTGAATGTACCGCCGCAAGGTGGCCGCAAGCACCCTGATCAAAAAATGATCACCGTTAATACCAATAATATCCTGTTTATATGCGGTGGTGCTTTTGATGGTATCGATAAAAAAATAGCCAACAGGCTGCGTACGCAAACCGTTGGTTACAAACTTGCTCATCACGAAGGCGAGATCGACCTAAAGAACCTGTATAAATACATCACTCCGCAGGATCTGAAATCATTTGGGTTGATACCCGAACTGATAGGGCGTTTGCCGGTGCTTACCTACCTTAACCCTCTTGACAGGTCAGCTTTACACAGCATCCTGACTGAGCCCAAAAATTCATTGCTTAAACAGTATAAAAAACTGTTTGAATATGAAGGGGTGAAGCTTGAATTTGATAAGGAAGTGCTTGATTTTATTGTTGATAAAGCAATGGAATTTAAACTGGGCGCACGTGGTTTGCGGTCGATCTGTGAAGCGATCATGATCGATGCCATGTTTGAGTTCCCGTCAAAGAAGGATACCAAGCGGCTAAATGTAACGCTTGATTATGCATTAGATCAGTTTGAGAAATCTGATCTTAAAAAATTAAAAGTAGCTTAACAGGCAACACATATTAAAAACTAATATTTGTATGCAAACCCTGGTGTAACGCCGGGGTTTGTTGTATAAACACAAATTATAAAATGGAAAGAGGCTTATGAACGAAGAAAAAGACGTAAAAAAAGATCACATAAACACCCCCAAAGTGAAGGAAGTAGAATCTGCAGTAAAATCAGGTCTTAAAACCAAGGAGGCGATTGTTGCCAACTGGTTGCCAAGATATACCGGACGGGCCTTAACTGATTTTGGAGAATACATCATATTGACCAACTTTTCCAAATATCTGCAACTGTTTTCAGTATGGAATGATAATGCGCCGATAATGGGCCTGGATAAGCCGATGCAGAGCGTTTCGGCAAATGGTATCACCATTATCAATTTTGGCATGGGGAGCTCTGTAGCGGCAACAGTGATGGACCTGCTCACGGCTATTAAACCAAAAGCAGTTATTTTTTTGGGGAAATGCGGCGGCCTAAAAAAGAAAAATAGTGTGGGCGATCTGATATTGCCTATCGCTGCTATACGTGGCGAAGGAACCTCTAATGATTACCTCCCTGCCGAAGTGCCTGCATTGCCCTCATTTGCCCTGCAAAAAGCAATTTCGACTACCATACGCGATTTTGGCCGCGATTACTGGACCGGAACCTGCTATACCACCAACCGCCGGGTTTGGGAACACGATAAAGAGTTTAAAAAATATTTAAAGGAGCTGCGCGCCATGGCCGTTGATATGGAAACTGCCACCATTTTTACCACAGGGTTCGCCAACAAGATACCAACCGGCGCGTTGTTGTTAGTATCTGACCAGCCGATGATACCCGAAGGTGTAAAAACCGCGGAAAGTGATTCGGCAGTTACCGAACAGTTTGTTGAAACTCATTTGCGTGTAGGTATCGAATCATTAAAGCAGCTGATCAACAACGGATTAACGGTTAAGCATTTGAAGTTTTAATTTTGGTTTAACATAAATTCTAACGGTTTGGCCGTAAAATGTAACTTCGTATCAAATTGATACTCTTTTAATATGTGGTACAACAATATACTCGAAACCATTGGTAACACGCCGATGGTGAAATTAAATACGATCACCAAAGGTATTCCGGCTACGTTTTTGGCAAAAATTGAGACCACCAATCCAGGCAACTCTATAAAAGACCGCATGGCGCTCAAAATGATCGAGGATGCCGAAAAAAGCGGGTTGCTTAAACCAGGCGGAACTATTATTGAAGGTACATCGGGTAATACCGGTATGGGGCTGGCTATTGCGGCGGTTATCAAAGGCTACAAATGTATTTTTACAAGTACCGATAAACAATCGAAAGAGAAGTTTGACGCCCTGCGTGCTTTCGGAGCTGAAGTGATCGTTTGCCCTACCAATGTTGACCCCGAAGATCCACGTTCTTACTATTCCGTTTCATCACGTTTGGAGCGCGAAGTACCTAACTCATGGAAACCAAACCAGTACGATAACTTATCTAATTCTCAAGCACATTATGAGCAAACTGCCCCCGAGATATGGGAGCAAACCGAAGGCAAAATAACCCACCTGGTTGCAGGTGTAGGTACCGGCGGAACTATATCGGGTATTGCAAAATACTTAAAAGAGAAAAACCCGGACATTAAGATAATCGGTATTGATACTTATGGCTCAGTGTTTAAGAAATATAAGGAAACCGGGGTTTTCGATAAAGATGAGGTGTATCCTTATATCACCGAGGGTATTGGCGAAGACTTTCTGCCTAAGAATGTCGATTTTAGCCTAATCGATCATTTCGAAAAAGTGACTGATAAAGATGCTGCTTTGATGACCCGTGAGGTAGCGCTTAAAGAAGGGATTTTTGCTGGTAACTCCACAGGTTCGGCTGTTGCGGGAGTATTGCAGCTAAAGAGTATGTTTAAAGAAGGTGATGTAGTGGTGATCATTTTCCCGGATCATGGGTCGCGCTATATGGCTAAAATGTATAATGAAGATTGGTTACGCGAGCGCGGATTTTTGAAAGACGAAAAGCTAACCGCCCGCGACATCATCAGGAAGAAGGAAAGCCAGGAGATAGTTACCATCGACTGTGAGAAATCTGTTATAGAGGCCATTAATACCATTAAATCACTCAATATATCACAAATCCCGGTTACTCAAAAAGGGATGGTGATAGGCAAGATCACTGAAAGTGATATTTTGGATGCCCTGCTCGAAAACCCATCATTAAAATCTCAACCTATAAAAAGTATAACTACCGCGCCGTTCCCTTTTGTTGATCTGAATACATCCATCGATAAAATATCAGCAATGATCAATAGGGAAAACATCGCGGTACTGGTAGAAGACCAGGGGAAGATCGAGATCATTACCCAGTATGATATTATTAACGCGATATCAGGGTAAGGCAAAAGCTGTATCGCAATGACGTTATTGTACTCACCATTTCTTAAATATCACAAACACCGCCAGCACGATCAAGCCAAATCCTACTAAATGGTTCCAGGCTAACTTTTCTGTTTTGAAGAAGATAATGGTGAAGATCATAAATACCGTAAGCGTAACGGCTTCCTGTATGGTTTTAAGCTGAACGAGACTGAAAGGACCTCCGTCTTCATTAAAACCTGCCCGGTTTGCCGGTACCTGGAACAGATATTCGAAAAATGCCAGTCCCCAGCTGATCAGTATAACAGCAAGCAAACCCAGGTTTTTGCCCCAGGAATAGTCTTTAAATCTTAGATGCCCATACCAGGCGAAGGTCATAAAGGTGTTGGAGATAAACAGGAAAATGATGGTCTTTAATCCGCGCATTTAATAACAATTTAAAGCTATACTCATGAAAATCGCTAATTGTTTGAGAATGATTAGCTCATTGAAAGATAATTTGCACATCTGCACATTTGAAATTCGCACATCATTCCAGTCTTTTCCTGGCCAACTCTTTTTTGTAACGATCATTCAACGCAGCCGGTTTTGGATTGATCAATAAAAAAACCCCGGTGCCCTTCTCCCGTGCATAAGGAGATTCAACTTCGCCTATTTTGGTATAGCTCCCGAGCCATGATGCAAACGTTTTGATGTTGCCGCCGTCCTTGTCGTCCACATAAATAATATAATTTGCGTTAAGGCTGTCGGGCGCCCAAAGGGTAAAACTGCTGTTTAGACTGGCTACGTCTGGCAAATTGTATTTTTTGCCAAAGTGATGTATAGCGCCTGCCTCACCATAATTATCAGCATATATTTGCGTGTGTCTTTGCTGTTCGGGTGTGAGGCTGTGGTAGGCTTTGGCTACTTTTTCGGTCATTTCATCCCAGCCAAACATATCAGCATAATCTTGTGTAAGAGGATGTGTTTTCTGATCCTCCCAACGTGGTGCAAAATGAAGATATTTATCTGCAAACCTGAAAGATGCAAGTGTTTGATCTAATGAAAAAATCGGCAATACCAGCGGGAAAAGAAGCAGGTTGGGTATAGTAACAAGCATAACAACGGCAGTACGAAATACATATCCTTTCGCTTTCAGCCATCTTTCAATTCCATAGCCGCCAGTTGCAAACAACATGGGATAAGCGCCGAAAATATAATAATCTTTGCCGCTCATTTTGAGCAGGAAAATGAATATGAGGATAAAAGCAAATCCAAGAAATTGAAATTTTCTAAGCCGGGGTGAAAACAACAGAAAACCAAACCCGGTAAGCCACACCAATAAAGCGATACCGTTAACCATCAATTGCTGACTGATAAAATCAGATGGCTTGATGTAATCCAGCTGCTGCGACTGCAGGTTTTTCATGTGGGTGACAACCGGTAAATGATGCTGAAACTGCCAGATAATGTTAGGCAGAAACAATACCAGAGCGATAAGAGCAGCGATAAGAACATGCCGGTTCCACAGTATCTTACGTTGTTTGGTGATCAACAGGCCCAAGATCAAAGCGATAGCAAAAAAGGCCATGGTATATTTGGTCAGTAAACCCATCCCGATCACCGCACCCAATAAATAAAGGTAAATAGGTAATGATGTATTGATATACCTTAAAAGCAAATAAACGGTTAATACCCACCACAATTGATCAAACACCACGGGCTGAAAAAGATAACCGCTTGCGGCAAATGCCGGGGAAAATATGAGCGCGAGGCAAGCCAGGGTGATAGCAAATTTTTTTCCACCTAATTCAACTACTATCTGCCCGGTAAACCAAATGATCAACCCGCTAAATAACGTGCTGAATATACGTGCGGCAAATACGGAATCCCCAAAAACTGTAGTGGTAATTTTGGCGAGCAGGGCAATAAATGGTGGTACTTCTTTAAAGCCCCAATCCAAATGGTCGCCCAATGCCAGGTGTAGCAACTCATCGCGTTGAAAACCGAAATGGGACATGGCCAGCATGTTTAACCCGATTTTAATAGCGACAAAGATCAGTATGAAACTGGAGTATTTCGATCTGTTGTTTTTATAGCTATGCAATGGTGTTGGGGTTTTGCTAAAGATATATATTTAAGCAGAAAGATTTTCAATTTCGGATTTCGAATTTTCAATTTCGAATTTAATATTATTGATCAAAGGATATTGGACTATTACCACCCAAATCCGAAATTAAGCAACACGCTATATTCTCACAATATCCGCTCCCAGCGCTCTCAGCCTGTCGTCAATATGCTGGTAACCACGTTCTATCTGCTCGATATTATAAATGGTTGATTTTCCCTGTGCCGATAAAGCCGCGATCAGTAGCGAAACCCCGGCGCGGATATCCGGCGAGGTCATTGAAATACCTCTTAACTGCATTTGCTTATCCAGACCGATCACAGTTGCACGGTGCGGATCACAAAGTATGATCTGCGCGCCCATATCCAGCAGTTTGTCCACAAAGAACAAGCGGCTCTCGAACATTTTCTGGTGTATTAGTAACGCGCCTTTTGCCTGTATAGCCACAACCAGTACGATGCTCAGCAGGTCGGGTGTAAAGCCCGGCCAGGGTGCATCTGAAATGGTCATGATGGAGCCATCAATAAAAGTTTCTATCTCGTAATGCTTTTGTGCAGGGATATAAATATCATCGCCCCTGCGCTCCAACTGTATGCCTAAGCGCCTGAATGTATCCGGGATAATGCCTAATTCATCATAGTGAACATCTTTTATGGTGATCTCTGATTCCGTCATAGCGGCAAGGCCGATAAACGAACCGATCTCTATCATATCAGGCAGTAAGCGGTGCTCGGTGCCATGCAATGCGGTTACTCCTTCAATGGTCAATAAATTTGAACCGATACCGCTTATTTTAGCACCCATGCGGTTCAGCATTTTGCATAATTGCTGCAAATAGGGCTCGCATGCGGCATTATAAATCGTAGTAACGCCTTTGGCTAGTACAGCTGCCATCACGATGTTTGCAGTCCCGGTTACCGAAGCTTCATCCAGCAGGATATAGGTTCCCTGTAAGTTAGAGGCGTCCACATTAAAGAAGCCGTCAGCGGGGTTATAATTAAACTTGGCACCCAATTTTTCGAACCCTAAAAAGTGAGTGTCTAAACGGCGCCTGCCAATCTTATCTCCACCTGGTTTTGGTATGGAAGCTCTGCCAAAGCGGGCCAAAAGTGGTCCTACGATCATGATAGAGCCACGCAGACCACCGCCTTTTGTTTTGAAGGCTTCTGACTGGAAAAAATTAAGGTCGATTGTTTTCGCTTCGAAGCTGTAAGTATCAGGAGCAAGCTTATTCACCTCAACCCCCATATCACCAAGTAGCTCTATAAGCTTGTTGACATCTTTTATATCAGGAATATTGCTTATGGTGACCTTTTCGCCTGTTAAAAGCACGGCCGAAAGCACCTGTAATGCTTCATTTTTTGCACCCTGCGGAATGATTTCGCCCTTCAGCGGCTTACCGCCATAAATCTCAAATGCGTTATTCATAGAATATTTTGTCGATGGTTAATGGACCATAGTCCACGTGTCAGGAATGTCACAAAATTATTAATTACTATGGACTATCAGCTATTGATTATGGACAAAATGATCAATATTTCCTGGCGCCGCCACCACCACCCGGATTACGGTTACGGTTGTTCTGATTATTGTTATTGCGCGGGTTATTATTGTTGGTACGGGCACCACCGCCGCCGCGATTATTCTGGTTATTGTTGGTACGCCCCCTGCTGGCGTTATTTTGGTTGGTATGCGGATTTGCACGGTATTCTACACGGGCAAGGTTCACATTTTCTTCCAGCTTTAGCTGACCGCCAGACATGGCACGCAAGTCGGCCAATATGGTTTCATCGGCAACTGAATCCTTATTCCATTGCACATAGGCCATTTTCATAAAATTGGCTATCGCCTGAACCATGTGCTGCCTGCGATCAGGCTCCTCAATGGATTTGGCTTTCTCCATCATCAGCTCAATGGTTTTACCATAATGCTTATACCTTATACGCTGATGCGGATATTTCAACGGTTCAGGCTTCAAATGGATAGCCTCCAACTCAGGTTTTGGATAGGGGGAATCCACATCGATCTTGAAATCAGAAATGATATGCAGGTGATCCCATAATTTGTGTTTAAAATCGGCCACATCCCTCAGGTGTGGATTCAAAAAGCCCATCAGGTCTATCACCACCTGGGCATAGCGGTTGCGTTCTTCTTTGGTTGGCAGCGCGACAATATATTTAACCATATTTTGCACGTTGCGACCATATTCAGACAATATTAATTTATTCCGCGTGGAATTATAATCAAATTGTGGCGTAGTATCTTGAGCCATAAAAATTGTTTTAATGAATTTGCAAAACTAAAATCAGCGCAGATCCCCAGAATTTATAGGGCGGCTAAAGTTGAATGTTGTTGTAGTAGTTCAACAAAGATAATGTAAATACATTAATCTGCAAATTATGGTAGTGTCTCAGTTTGAATTTATTTTCTTAAACTGCGCTATCCGCAGTTAAATGAATTAATGAAATACTTGGTATCAATTTGTAAAGATCATTAATCAGTTCGACTTTTTGGCCGGAATTCTTTTCATGCAAACTGCGGCGATGGAGTCCCGCAGCGCTTTAGGCATGGGTGAAATAAAGACTTTGGGATCTTTCAACTTCAATTCTGAGATAAAACAATCACATAATTTATTTCTTCTGCTTTCTTCAATGGTGGACATCATCGACAATAGCGAAGTTCTAATAGTTGCTTCATTTTGTGGAGTCCACGAAACAAACATCTTTATGCTGCCTTTCATTTCCTGTGCACACAGTTTTCCCGCGGTACGGCTTACGGCATATAAACTATCCGATGGGACTGACTCCATGCCGTTTGGAAGCATGCTTTTCAGCTTTGCCACAAAACAATCAGTAAATTGCTTTCTTTGATCTTCGTTGGGGAAAGTTGCTTTAAATTGAGCGTACAGGGTATCGTTCGCTGCCTTTTCGTATTCCGGTGTCCACACTTTAGAATTGGGTTGCTGTTGCGCCTTGCAAACGGAAAAAGTTAACAAGGCGATTAAAGCGAGAAATATTCTCTTCATTGTACTAAGTTATAAATATTTAAATAAGCACCAATTGAGACAAGGCCAAAATCTTGGTTATACTGCTCTTTTTATAACTTTACAACATTCCAACTTTAGAACATTGCAACCAAAAATAACCCATATTGATATTTACCGCTTCAGCATACCAATGGAGCCTTTTACCATTGCCACGGGTACGATGGATCATGCACAAAATGTATTTATCCGGGTGCACACTGATGCGGGATTTTATGGAGTGGGGGAGTGTTCGGCATTCCCGATGATCGTAGGCGAAACGCAGGATACCTGCCTGGTAATGGCGCGGGAATTTGCCCGGCTTTGGAAAGGACAAGACGCCGTGGATATCCCCGCACGCCTGCAACAACTGCATAGTTTTACGGCCGGTAACAGCACCATAAAAAGCGCTTTCGATATGGCTTTGTATGATATTGCTGCTAAAAATGCTGGTTTGCCCCTGTATCAATTTTTAGGTGGGAGTAAACGGATGGTGGAAACCGATATCACTATCGGGATAGCCACACCAGAAGCGATGGCCCAAAAAGCTTTACATTTTAAGCAAAATGGAGCGTCGATATTAAAGGTTAAGTTGGGGAAGGATGCCAAAATTGATGTAGAGCGTATTAAACAGGTACGTCAGGCTGTAGGCGGGGAGATTAAAATACGTGTTGATGCCAACCAGGGTTGGGACTTTGAAAATTCCGTTTTTGCACTACAAGCTATGGGCGAATATGATATTGAGTTTTGCGAGCAGCCCATGCGCACCTGGTATGACGATCGATTGTCTGAGCTAAAAAAACTTTCGCCGGTAAAGATCATGGCTGACGAAAGCGTTTACAACCATCATGATGCCCGCAAACAGATCAACAGTAACTCCTGCGATTATATTAATATCAAACTGGCCAAATCAGGGGGGATATTTGAAGCCACGCAAATACATGATCTTGCTGCTGAAAAAGGTATTGCCTGTATGATGGGAGGGATGCTGGAGAGCCGTATTGCCCTTAGCGCCAAACTGCACTTTGTTTATGCCAGTCCCAATATCCAATTTTATGACATGGATACCTGTATGCTGGGGCACCTGATCGACCCATGCAAAGGCGGTGTTACCTATGATGGATATTTCCTGGATATCGATGATACACCAGGTATAGGAGCGGATGCTGATGTGGAGTTTTTAGCTGGATGTGAGATTTTTAGTGAATAGTGAATGGTGAATAGTGAATGGTGAGTGGTGAATAAAACTGTTGTTCACCACTCACTATTCACTATTTCCCGCTCAATTCCGCGAAATATTTGTGGAACAGCGGTATCGTCTCGATTCCTTTATAGTAGTTAAAAATGTCGTACTTCTCGTTTGGTGAATGGAGTGCATCGCTATCCAGACCAAAGCCCATTAATACTGTTTTTAACCCCAGTTCAGCTTCAAATAAGGCTACTATAGGGATGCTGCCGCCGCCGCGTGTTGGTATGGGTTCTTTGCCAAATGACTCGGCTATTGCCTTTTGAGCTGCCCTGTAAGCAATGCTATCAGTAGGTGTTACAACCGGTTCGCCGCCATGGTGGGGAGTAACGGTTACCTTCACCGATGCAGGCGCTATCTTCTTAAAATGATCACTAAATAGCTGTGTTATTTTATCGGAACTTTGATTAGGCACCAACCGCATCGAGATTTTAGCGCTGGCTTTTGAAGGCAATACCGTTTTAGCCCCTTCGCCAATATAGCCACCCCAAATGCCGTTTACTTCGAGTGTTGGCCTGGTTCCGGTCCGTTCAAAAGTAGTGTAGCCTTTTTCGCCCCATAACTCACCTACCCCTAGGTCTTTTTTATATGCTGCCTCATCATAAGGGGCATCATTAAGTGCTTTGCGTTCACTTGCAGTTAGGTCGATCACATCATTGTAGAACCCCGGTATAGTAATATGATTATTTTCATCATGTAAGGAAGCGATCATCTTAGCCAGAATAGTAGCCGGATTGGCCACAGCGCCTCCATATACGCCCGAATGCAAGTCGCGGTTGGGGCCGGTTACTTCAACTTCGAGGTATGATAGCCCACGCAAGCCCGTTTCCAATGAAGGGTTTTCCATACTAATCATAGAGGTGTCAGAGATCAGCACTACATCGGCTTTAAGGCGTTCTTTATTTGCTTTTACAAAAATACCCAGGTTTGATGAGCCCACTTCTTCTTCGCCCTCTATCATAAATTTGATATTGCATGGCAGTCCATCAGTTTGCATCATTAATTCAAATGCTTTAACATGCATATAAACCTGCCCTTTATCATCGCAGGCACCCCGTGCATAAATTTTGCCATCGCGTATAGTAGGTTCAAATGGCGGGGTTTTCCATAATTCAAGCGGATCAGCCGGTTGTACATCATAATGGCCATAAACCAGTACCGTAGGCTTTGATGTGTCAACTATTTTTTCGCCGTAGACTATTGGGTTACCGGCTGTTTCACATACCTCTACTTTGTCAGCGCCTGCATCGATCAATTTTCCGGCCACATAAGCTGCAGCTTTTAATACATCAGGTTTGTATTTAGGATCAGCGCTAACTGAAGGGAAACGCAGCAACTCAAATAATTCATCTAAAAGGCGTTGCTTATTTTGCTCCACATATTGTTTTATATTTTGCATAGCTATCAATTTGCAACAAATATAGGCTTTATGTGATTGCCAATTTTATTTGGGAGATTTTTTGCAAAAAAGCTTTCCAGACAGCTCATGATAAGCCATAGAAAGTTTAGAAAAGAAAATTAAAGGGCTGTAATTTGGTAGGTAAATAGAGTACAAGCTTCTGAATGTTTATTCAATAAAGCCTACTCAGGAGTAGTTTTACTTTAAATTGACGAGCACTCTTTAGGGAAAAGCGAGGTCAACATGAAGTATAAATATCTCAATCCAGTTATCTGTGCATATATAATTGAACTCTAATTATATATGCAACTCCTATGCAGGCAAATAACGAATTTGCCGCTTTTAAAACCGTATTAATTAGTCAGCAGTAGCTAATTCTTTTCTGTCGTTAGTAGTATTGGTGTGGTTAGGTGATGTTTTTTTAGCATCAGCGGTAGCCAATTCTTTTCTGTCAGAAACAGTATCATGCTTTGTAGTTACAGCAGTATCATTTTTTAAAGTGAATGCTGATAATACGCCGGTACTTAAAATTACGAGTGCTGCTAAGATTACTTTTTTCATTTTGAATGGTTATTATTGGTTGTGTACTATGGTTAATTTTTAAGCCAATTAGTCGGCAGTAGCTAATTCTTTTCTGTCGTTGGTAGCATTAGTATGGTTAGACGATGTTTTTTTGGCATCGGCAGTAGCCAGTTCTTTCCTATCAGAAACGGTATCATGTTTTGTAGCTACAGATGTGTCGCTTTTAATGGTGAATGCAGATAAAACGCCTGTGCTTACTACTATAAGTGCTGCTAAGATTAATTTTTTCATGACTTTAAGTGTTTAGAATGGTTATTTGGGTAAATGGTTAATTTTTAAACTTAATTAGTCAGCAGTAGCTAATTCTTTTCTGTCATTAGTAGTATTGGTGTGGTTAGGTGATGTTTTTTTAGCATCAGCGGTAGCCAATTCTTTTCTGTCAGAAACAGTATCATGCTTTGTAGTTACAGCAGTATCATTTTTTAAAGTGAATGCTGATAATACGCCGGTACTTAAAATTAC
>JABDFM010000026.1:0-7692 GCA_013286565.1 Bacteroidota bacterium | reverse complement strand
AATTCTTTTCTGTCAGAAACAGTATCATGCTTTGTAGTTACAGCAGTATCATTTTTTAAAGTGAATGCTGATAATACGCCGGTACTTAAAATTACAAGTGCTGCTAGGATTACTTTTTTCATATTGAATAATTATTAAATGGTTATGTATTAATGGTTATTTGTTCTAATATTAAATTGATCAGTTAAGGTTGACCACTCCTTGTTTATTTTTAATTCTGGGCCAGGTGTATGGCACAAAATCATCCTTATTTTAAACTTTTTTACATTTCTATGACAAAACTTGAAGCCTCTAAACTTGTTAGTACGTCAAATTACCACCCTCGCGATGGCTTATTAAAAAAATAATATCGTTGAAATGATATTATCCTATAAGTTAAATCATGTAAATGCTATAAGTGGTTAACAACCTGTTTTTTATCCGTCAATTTCATTTATGCTGTTTTTGGCTTAAAAACGGCATAAATTTCAATAAATTTACTAAAAAATAAAACAAACGAAAATCTATAACAAGTTCTTACTTAATTATTTACGCTTTTCACTTAAAGTTCTTACACAAATATAACGATGTTTTTCACAATAAAAAATTAAAAAATGAAAAATAACGCATCATTTTTCGATTATTTACGTATTAGTCTTATTATCGTATGAGTTTTATAGATTGCCAAGAATTTCAAACCAGTCAGTTTTAATGAATAGGGCTTATTTAAGTATATTAATTCTTGTCATAACTTTCTCTAAAGTTTATGCCGGCACTCCTTATGTCGATTCTCTCAGCAATCAGGACACCGCACAGGTCAACCTATTGAACAAACAAGGCTTTAGCATCCACTTAACTGATCACGAGCAAACCATTAAAAAAGGCGAGCAGGCTTTGGAGCTTGCGCAGAAATTGAACTATAACAACGGTATAGCTGAAGCTTACCGGATAATAGGTATAGGTGAAGCGTATTCGAACCATGAGGCAAGGGCTATCGGCAATTACCTCAACTCACTGCATTACTTTAAACTATCAGCAAATGTAATTGGCCAGGCAAGGGTTTATAATAATATTGGTAACCTTTATCTTACCATTGATTATGATCAGTCGTTAGATTATTTAGAAAAGGGGTTAAAGATTGCTACTGACCAGGGGAATACCAAATTAATCGCCTCTGCTTACCTAAACATCGGAAACGTTTATCTCCGGAAAAAGAATTTTTCCCTTTCTTTAGATTACTATAACAAAAGCCAGCAATTGTTTTCAAAACTGAATGAGCCGGTTAATCTGATCAGTTGTTTACAGAATGTTGGGGTGATCTATTATAAATTAAAGCAATATGATAAAGCTGAGGAATTGTTGTTACAGGCAAATCATGAAGCAAAGTTAAAAGACCTGAATACCTCAATAGGTATTGTAGATTTAACATTATCGTCATTATATATCGAAAAGAAGATGTACCCAGAAGCTCAAAAGTTTTTGGATGAGGGGATTGCTTATGCTCAGGTAACTAAAGATGAAAAATTGGAAGCGGATTTTACTTATAATGCGTTCCAATTGGAGTTTCATAAGAAGAATTACGAACGCGCTTTGTCTTATCTGCATGTGATATATGAAAGGGACAGCACCGTGCAAACAAATATGCTGACTTCAGATTTGGGCCTGATGAAAGAACAGTATGATCAGCAGGAAAAACAAAAAGAAAGTGAACTGATCATTGAGCGGCAGAAAAACGACCGGGTTAAATTCTGGTGGGCTGTTTCAGGGTCTGGATTGTTGTTAGTAGTGATCGCTTTATTGGTAGGTAATGTGAAACGTAAAACACAAACTAATGCACGCCTTACTGAATTGAACAGTGAAGTATCAAGGCAAAAAGACAATCTCGACCGTATCAATCACCACCTGGAAGAAATTATAGACGAAAGAACGCGCGACCTCCAGATCAAAAATAAGAAGCTTTCGGAATACTCATCCTATTTATCACACCAGATACGCGGACCGATAGCTACACTCAAAGGATTGATGAACCTCGAAAAAGAGGGCTTAGTAGATCAGAAAGAGTGTATTAATATGATGGATAAATGCGTATCTGATATCGATGAAAAAATTATTGATATGAGTGATATCCTGCATGACCCTAAAAGAACAGGTTTTTAAGATAGTTATGAGTCGAGAGTTTTGAGTTATAAGCTTTCATTGGCTATATTTTTAGATCAATTCCCTCAGGATCAAATAATTTTGGTTCTATTCCCTAACCAGACTTAAAACTCAGAACTTAAAACCTAATACTATTTATGGCCAGGTTGCATGTATTTGTGCTTCCATCAGGCCCAGGTAAACACAATACCAGGATATCATTTGTAAAATAAGCAGTTCGCCATGTTTCTTGAAGCCCTCGGTTTCAAAGGCAAACAGTTTTTTACCGGCTGTTACAAAGAATTGCACTTCGCCCTTTTTAGGGATAAACTTTGATCTGATCAGATTAAATACTTTAACCTTCAGTTTGCTTTCAGGATCGTGAATGATCTCCTTTTTTAAGGGGCCACTTTCTGAGATTGAAATCAAATAATTAAGCATAATAGATATATTTAATATCTATTATGCTTGCAATTATTACTCCATGATCCTTGATTTGCAGAGATATCGGGAATATTTCTGCTATAATTACTTAAATAGAAATCTTTATATCACTAAATTAATATTATTTCTTTCTATTAAAATATATAGAAATGGTTGCACTTTTGATTTTGTATTAATAAATGATACGTTAGCTGAAAAGTGTCGCGTTTACTAAACAATTCAATATTTAAACGGCAATTGAACTCTTGTTACGAAGCTCTTCATATAGCTCAATTACCTTGCGCTGTAAGTTTGCAATCTCGCTTTCACGGTCTGTCAATTTCTTTTGAATCACATTCAAATGCGAAGGTACCAGTTCGGCCTGTTCACCATCTACCGTTAAAAGTTGAACAACGCTCACTTCATAGATATTTGCGATCTGCTCTAAACGGGATAAATTGACATCCGTAACACCAGTCTCAATTTTTGAAAATGCGGGGATAGAAATGCCTAAACGGCTTGCTATATCTTCCTGGCTCCATCCGTGCTGATGGCGTAATATCCTTATGCTTTTGCCTACGGATTTGTTTGCTGCTCTTTTAATTGTCTCACTCATAATAAATTGTATTCAATAGTTCGGGTTTCGGATACTTACCCAAAGCTCGTGCCATAATTTTTTAAGGCTTAATTAAGGCTATTTTACATACAAGGAAAATTTATGGGGCAGAGAACGGGGAAATTGTTCTACAAACAAGCAAAAACGTGGCTGGTTTTTTAACCATACGTCAATGAATTAATGTAATTAGAAATACTTAATCAGCTAATAAGAAAATTAAAAAATTGTATAAACAATTAGTTAATAATTACACGCAGTTTGGCAAATTTTAGGAGCAATTGTTTCTGCCCTATTTCCTTGAAAAATATAGTGGCCTTTACATCCGGTTTATTTCCTTCAAGGCTTAAAACTTTACCAAAACCGAAACGTTCATGTTCTACTTCCATGCCCACCTGTAGGCCAGAAGTATCAGAAGGAGCGAAACCGGGGGAGGGTACATGGGCCTTGGCCAGTATGGATGTGGTTTTAACCGGGGCTGCTTTTGGCTTAGAAAATGTATCACCGCGTTTGTTCCAGGCGTTACGTTCATCATCAAAAAAAGTATTGCTGCTGGTTACTGGTTTGGCAGTAAAATCCAGTTCGAGGTACCGGGCATCAATCTCATCAAGAAAGCGGCTTGGCTCACAACTGATCAATGTGCCGAATTTGAAGCGCGAGGTAGCATAACTGATGATCAGTTTACTTTCTGCACGTGTTACCGCTACATAAAACAAGCGGCGTTCTTCCTCAAGGTCGCTGCGCGAGTTGAGCGACATTTGCGAGGGGAACAGGTTTTCTTCCAGCCCAACTACATTGACTTGAGGAAACTCCAGTCCTTTGGAGGAGTGGATAGTCATTAATGAAACCGTATCCGCATCCTTGTCGGCGGTTTTATCATCATTGGTGAGCAGGGCCACATCCTGCATGAATATCTCCAAACCTTTTTCTTCAATATCTTCACGCTCAGAAAACTCCTTGATACCGTTCAGTAACTCCTGGATGTTTTCATAGCGATTGAGCCCTTCAACAGACTTATCCTCATACAAGTCTTTCAATAAGCCTGAATGCTGGGCAATATGCAATGCAGCATCATAAGCCGAAAGATTCTTGGTGATCACCTGGAAGCTTTGTATCATGGTAGCAAACACACCAACGGGAGCAGAGCTTCGGCCATCCAGATATTTTGCCGGATCAACGATCACTTCCCATGGGGTGATCTTGTTTTGATCGGCGCTTAAAATGATACGGTCAATAGTGGTATCCCCAATACCGCGACGCGGGTAATTAATCACCCTTTTTAACGCTTCCTCGTCACTTGGATTGATGGTGAGCCTGAAATATGCGATCACATCCTTGATCTCCTTACGCTGGTAAAAAGACTGACCTCCGTATATTTTATAAGGAATATTCAGTTTACGCAGGGCCTCTTCCATTGAGCGCGATTGGGCGTTGGTACGGTAAAGGATAGCGAAATCATGCCATTTCATGCCCTTAGTTGATCTTTCCTGCATGATGCCTTCGGCAACGATCTTGCCTTCCTCATTATCGCTGAAGGCACGCATTACTTTTATTTTATCGCCCTCTTCTTTTTTGGAGAATACTTCTTTTTTAAGCTGCTCCTTATTATTGGAGATGATGCTGTTGGCAACATTTACAATGTTTTGTGTGGAGCGGTAATTCTGCTCCAGCTTAAATATTTTAAGGTCGGGATAATCCTTCTCGAAATTCAAGATGTTCTGGATATTGGCCCCGCGAAACGCATAGATACTCTGCGCGTCATCACCTACCACACAAATATTCTCGTTTACTGCTGCCAGTTTTTTAACGATAAGGTATTGAGAAAAATTGGTATCCTGGTACTCATCCACCATCAGGTATTTAAACTTATGCTGGTATTTGTTTAACACTTCCGGATGCTTTTTTAGAAGATCGTTGGTATTAAAAAGCAGGTCGTCAAAATCCATAGCACCGGCCCGGAAACAACGGCCTACATAGGTTTCGTATATCTTGCCTAAATACTGCCTGCCGCCAGAAAAATCATCGGCCTGTATCTGTTCATTTTGCTGATATTCCTGCCAGGATATGAGGTTGTTTTTTGAGGCGGATATGCGGTTGTTTACAAAATTGGGATTATACAGCTTATCGTCCAGGTTCATCTCTTTTAAAATAGCCCTGAGTACGCTTTTGCTGTCGTCTGTATCGTATATGGTAAAATTACTGGGATAGCCGATCTTATCCGCCTCAACCCTTAATAGTTTGGCAAATACCGAGTGGAAAGTACCCATCCAGATATTTTTGGCTTCTGAACCCACTACGTGCATAATACGCTCGCGCATTTCGCGCGCGGCCTTATTGGTAAAGGTGAGTACGAGTATATTAAAAGCATCAACCCCGCTGGCAACCAGGTGTGCCACCCGCATGGTGATCACCCTTGTTTTACCCGAACCTGCACCTGCAATGATCATTACCGGCCCTTTGGTTTGCAATACTGCGGCCTGCTGAGCCGGGTTTAATCCCTGTAAATAATCCAAAATCTATTTCCTCTTTTCTGTGTCTGCGAAATTAGGATTTTGAGGCGAAAGGAGGAAGGGAATTTCGGATTTTGGACGTTTGATTTGTATTTATTTCGGATGAGTTACAATTTTATCTCCCCCCCCCCGAAAAAAAATAGCGATGGGTTCTAAACCCACCGCTATTTAAAAAATCATCAATAATGATTATTTCCCCGATCTCCAAACATTATTTTTCAGATCGATATCAGGTAATTCATGTCCCGGATCTAAAACGATACTTTTTATAGCTGATTTGGAAGGATATTTAAATTTCCACACACCACCACGCTGCCAGATATTTACAGGCAAGTGCAATGTTTCAGTTGTACCATCTTCCAGGGTGATCAGCAGATCAACAGGCATGGCCATTTTTTCTTTATTAACCAGGGTGATAATAGCGCCCTGCGTTGGGTCATTTTTTACATATTCAACGGTCTGTACAGACTGGTCGAGTTTCCAGGTTGTGAAGAACCACGATTTCCAGAACCAGTTCAAATCCTCGCCTGCTGCATCATTCATCGTGCGGAAGAAATCATAAGGCAGCGGATGTTTAAAAGCCCAATGCTTAATGTATTCGTTAAAAGCGTAATCAAAGCGATCATGACCAAGTACGGTATTGCGCAGCATATCCAAACCTAAAGAAGTTTTACTGTAATATTGTCCATAATCTCTTAAGCCGATTGCTTCCGGTGGGGTCATCAATGGGTCATGGCTGTTTTTGAACTGACGTAATATACGCTGTGCGCGTTTTGAAGTATCATTGTATTCGCCATGATTGAATTGTTCTGTAGAATATTCATTGATAAACGTATTAAAACCTTCATCCTGCCACATGTATTTACGCTCGTTCGAGCCAACGATCATTGGGAACCAGTTGTGACCGATCTCGTGAGTAACATCGCCCCAAAGCTGGCCGTTTTTTAAATTGCTTAAGCAGAAGATAATGCCTGGATATTCCATACCCAAAGCCACACCTGATACGCTTACAGCAGAGTTCCATGGATATTCAAAATATTTTTTGGAGTAGATCTCCATGCTGTATTTCAGATATTCGGTTGAGCGCCCCCATGAATCATTACCCGCGCTTTCAACAGGATAGGTTGACATAGCGATACCTTTACGGCCCGATGGGAAATTCACCCTTGCTGCATCCCAAATAAATGCTTTTGATGCTGCCCATGATACATCACGGCTGTTCAGCATTTTAAAGTGCCAGGTTTTATTGCCCGTTGCATTATCATTTTTGCCAATCTCTTCAGGTTTGATGATCATTACACTTTTATCGCTTTTGCGTGCTGCAGCTAAACGGCTTTGTGCTGTAGCTGAAAGTACCTGTGCGCCATTTTGCAGATCGCCTGAGCCAACTACGATCATATTTGCTGGTGCGGTAATGAAATAATCAAAGTTGCCATACTCGCAATAGAATTCACCTAAGCCCATGTATGGCAGGGTGTTCCATCCTTCTACATCATCGTAAACGCACATACGGGGATACCATTGTGCAATTTCATAAACATAACCATCCTTGAATTTCTTGCGGCCCATACGGTCGGCGCCGTAGAAGGGTATTGAAAAACTATAGTTTACTTTAACAGATATTTTATCACCTTTTGCACCAAGTGGGGTACGCAAACGTACCTGCATACGCGCATCGGTGATCACCGGGTCAACCCGGTAGGTTTGATTTTTGTAGGTAACATATACCGATGCGATATGGTAACCACCGCGAACGAACCCTTTCACATCAAAACGGTCGCCGGTGTAGGGCGTAACATCAGCACCACGTGAACCTGGCTTGAACAAGTTTTGATCTAACTGCAACCATAAGTGATCCAACTTGTCGGGGCTATTATTGGTATAAGCAATGCTTACTTCACCTTTGATAGTGGTATCCTGTGATGCTTCAATAAGGCTGGCGTGGATGGTATAATCCGCACGGTTTTGCCAGTAATTTGCGCCGGGGTTGCCATCTGCCGACCGCGTATTACCAGTGGTTACAGGCCAGTT
>JABDFM010000025.1:2306-41421 GCA_013286565.1 Bacteroidota bacterium | reverse complement strand
AATTTGATAAAGCAGGCTTTTATGCCGTAATGAAATCGGGTACTTTGGATATGGTCAACAATGAATTTGAAGCTATAAAAAGCGCTCCTGAAAAGGAAAGAGATGGTTACGAAGGCGCTTTGCTGATGAAAAAAGCTGGATTGCTTAAACGACCAAAAGAAAGGCTCAGTTTTTTTAAACAAGGCCGCATTAAACTGGAAACCGCTATATTAGCTGATAATGATAATACTGAGTTCCATTTTCTGAGGCTTGCGATAGAAGAACATGCGCCAAAAATTGTGAAATATCACGCGGATATTGAGAAAGATAAAATAGTGGTGATGAAGAACTTTAAGAACTTGTCGCCTGCCGTTCGCCATGCTATTTTAGATTACAGCGAAAATTCCAAAGTGTTGCATAAAGAAGAATTTTAACTTTGCCCCGGAATGGATAAAAAAGTTTTGGCGATTTACTACACGCAGTCGGGGCAGATGACCGAGATCATTAATTCATTTACGGCACCGCTTATTGAGGCGGGGGCTTCGGTTGAAAAAGCACTGATAAAACCCGTAGCCGATTATGCATTCCCGTGGACAGGCAGCCGTTTCTTTTCAGTAATGCCCGATTCTGTGTTGAGTATCCCTACTGAGCTGGAGCCGCTCGCCTTGAAAGAAAAAAACTACGACCTGATCATTTTAGGCTATCAACCCTGGTTTTTATCGCCAAGCATCCCATCCAATTCCCTGCTGAATAATGCAGGATTTAAAAATATTTTGAAGGATACACCCGTTATTACCATCAGTGCAGGAAGGAATATGTGGTTGAACGCTTTTGTTAGGATCAGGAAAAGCCTAAAGGATGCCGGGGCCAATCTGGTGGGTAACATCGCCTTAGTGGATAAGCATCCTAATCCTATCAGCTTTATCACCATTTTTTACTGGATGCTTACCGGGAAACGGGATAAATATTTGAATATTTTCCCAAAACCAGGCGTAGCCGATGAGGATATCGCTAACACCAAAGTATTTGGCGAAACAGTGGCCAATCACCTGGCAACGGGCAACTGGGCCGATCTGCAGCAGCAATTATTAGCACAAAAGGCAGTCGTTGTAAAATACCCGCTGATGTTTATTGAAGGTAAAGCAAAAATCATATTTGCTGTATGGGCCAAATTTATTGCCAAAAGAAAGAACAAAGCGCCATGGCTGTCGGCATTTAAGTATTATCTTTTTGTCGCTCTTTTTTTGGGTGCGCCGGTTCTTCTTATCTTAGATGCTATCTTTATAAAACCATTTTCATCAAAAAGAATAAAAGCTAAAAAATTAAACTATTTACAAGTAATTTAACAAAATGTCCACCCAACAAGTTTATATAAATTCTACTTCTGCTTATTTTCCGAATAACCCGGTTTCGAATGACGAAATGGAGGAATACCTGGGGTATATCGATGGCAGGCCATCTAAATCAAAAAAGATCGTGCTGCGGAATAACGGGATCATCAACCGGTATTATGCTTTGGATAAGAATGGGAAATCGACCCATACCAATGCGCAGATGACCGCCCTGGCTGTAAAGGAATTGTTTAAGGATAACCCGGAAAAAATAAAGGAAATTGAACTCCTGTCATGCGGTACCTCATCGCCCGACCAGGTGATGCCAAGTCATGGTGTGATGACGCACGGCTGGCTGCCCGAAACGGAATCCATAGAAGTGGTTTCCCCTTCAGGCGTGTGCTGCGCCGGGATGCACGCTATTAAATATGCTTACCTCGCTATCAAATCGGGCGAAACAAAACTTGCGGTAGCAACGGGTTCTGAAAGGTTTTCTGGCCTGCTGGTATCTGATGTTTTTGAGGAAGAGGCGCAGAAGCTGAAAGAGATGGAAGAAAACCCCTTCATCGCTTTTCAAAAGGATTTTTTGAGGTGGATGCTGTCTGATGGAGCGTCGGCATTTTTAATGTCGGATAAACCGAACGAAACCGGGCTGAGCCTTCGTTTGGATTGGATAGAAGGCGCTTCCTACGCCAATGAAATGGATACCTGTATGTATATGGGGGGCGAAAAAATGGAAGACGGTTCTCTGAAAGGCTTTATGGAATATACGCCTGAAGAGATCATGAATAAATCCGTTTTCAGCATAAAACAGGATATTACTTTGCTGAGCGATAATATTGTGCATTTAGGCGGGAAAAAGATCAGGGAGATATTTGATAAAAGGGGATTGACCAACACCGATATCGATCATTTTTTACCACATATATCGAGCGAGTTTTTTAAGGCTAAGATATACGACCTGGTAGAATTTTACGGCGGTGGCATCCCTTACGAAAAATGGTTCATCAATTTATATACTGTAGGCAACGTAGGCGCTGCTTCGGTTTACCTGATGATCAATGAGCTTTTCCATAGCGGCAGACTGAAAAAAGGTGAAAAAATTCTTTTGCTCGTTCCCGAAAGCGCACGGTTCTCGTATATGTATGCGTTGTTGACTGTAGTTTAGTTGATTGAGTTGGATTGGGTTGACTAAGTTAGAATGGTTAAAATCAAGATAATCTTTTAATCCTGTAAATCATGGTTCAGACAAATTTGTGATATGAAGAAGGAAAATGTGCCGCAGGATATGAGCTCGCTCGGGAAGATCACGAAAGAGGTTTGCTATGCTACCGATAGCTCGGGCAAGTATGTTACCGAACTAAGCAGCGGCTGGGACGTGAAGATCACCGCGCTGGATGCTGCCTGGGCTGATATTGAGGAGCGCAAAGCCAAAGCCAAACAGCAGGTATTGAATGGCGAAGCAAGTCCTTTACTTTTTTTTATGGAATACAGGTTAATGGATATCAGCATATTATCAGATTATACCGGGTTTTGGAAATGGCAGATCAAAAGGCATTTGAAACCCGAAGTGTTTAAAGATCTATCCGACAAAAAACTGCAAAAATACGCCGAAGCGTTTAACGTAAAGGTTGATGACCTTAAAACCATGACCGTGCATGAAGCTTGATTTCGAACACATCCAATCGGCACATTGCGAATCGGGGGTTACCAGCAGTTTATTACGTAAAAGCTCTCTAAATAAAATAACCGAGCCACTGGCCTTTGGCATTGGCGCGGGCTTATTTTTTGTATATGTTCCGATTATCAAAATAAACAACGGGCCCGCCATCGCCTTCCGCACTTTCCCCGGATTGATCTTTAAAAGAACCTGCAATGCTTTAGGCATCCCCGTGGTTCGCAAAAAATTCAGGTCGAAGGAACAGGCTGAAAATTATCTGAAACAGCAGTTAGATGAGGGCAACCCGGTAGGCTGCCAGGTAGGAGTTTATTATCTTTCCTATTTTCCGAGGGAATACCGCTTTCATTTTAACGCGCACAACCTCATCGTTTATGGTAAAGAGGATGATAACTACCTCATCAGCGACCCGGTTATGGAAAACCCCACCACATTAACCAGCTACGAACTGGAGCGTGTGCGATTTTCTAAAGGCGCGCTGGCGCCGAGGGGACAGATCTATTATCCAAAATTCAACGGTACTATTACTGATGAACAGATAAAAAAAGCTATTAAAGCCGGTATCAAAAGGAATGTAAACCAGATGCTGCGCATACCGGGCAGATTTGCAGGGGTAAGGGGCATCAGATATACCGGCGAAAAAATAAAGAAATGGCGCGATAAATTAGGGCTGCAAAAGGCCGGGTTATACCTGGCGCAATTAGTGCGGATGCAGGAAGAAATAGGCACCGGCGGCGGCGGATTTCGCTATATTTATGCGGCTTTTTTGCAGGAAGCACACGTCTATTTACAGCAGGACGAATTGTTAGAGATATCAAAACTATTTACACAGGCAGGCGACCTTTGGCGCACCGCAGCCGTACAGGCAGCAGGGATATACAAGGGGCGCATCGGCAGCCAGGAAGATTTTAATTTGATGGGTGACTACCTGATCGAAATATCCGTATTGGAAAAAGAGGCGTTCCTCGCCCTAAAAAACATAAAATGGCACTAACAGATCCATTGGCGATTGATATTCAAAACCTGGGGTTCCATTACCCGGGCAATGAAGGCGTGACCTTTTCCGGGTTGAACCTCAAAATAGCCAAAGGGGCAAGGTTTGGGTTATTCGGGCCGAATGGCGCGGGTAAGACTACCCTGCTGAGCTTGATGACGGGACTGTTAAGGGCGAATGAGGGAAGCATCCATCTTTTGGGTCTCGACATTAATAAACATGATAAGGCTGTTAATGAACTGTTCGGCTTTGTGCCGCAGGATTTTTCTTTTTACCAGGAACTAAGCCCAGCGGAGAACCTGGAATTTTTCGGGGCATGGTCGGGCTTAAATAAGCAGCAGATCAAAACTAAAACTGATGAGCTGCTACACATTTTAGGACTGGAAGCCGTAAGGAACAAGCCGGTTGATAAATTCTCGGGCGGGATGAAACGCAGGGTTAATTTGGCTATCAGTGTGATACATAACCCCGCTGTACTGATACTGGACGAGCCGACCGTCGGTGTGGATGTGCAAACACGGCACGCCATTATCAACTACCTGATGGAGCTGAATAAAAACGGCACCACGCTGATCTATACTTCGCACCAGTTAAGCGAGGCAGAAGGCTTATGCGAACAGGTGGCCTTAATTGATGATGGCAAAATCATCGTGGAGGACAGTTTAACCAACCTATTAAAAGACCACCACCAGGATAGTTTGGAAGATCTATTTTTAAACTTAACAGGCAAAGCCTACCGCAACGATGTTTAAACTCTGGGCCACGATAGTAAAAGATATGCGGGTGCTGATCAGGGACGGCATCGGGCTTGCCCTTATGTTTTTGATGCCTATCGTGCTGGTTTTTGTGGTGACGGATATTCAGAACAGCACATTCAAGATGATCAACAAAAACAAGCTGCCCATTTTGATCTGCAACCGGGATACAGCCGAATCGGGCAAGCAACTGATCGATGCGATCAACAAGATCGGGATGTTTAAAGTAGCTAACCTGCCTAAAAACCAGGATGAGAGAACGATTGCCGACTCCATGAAGAGCACCGATGATCTGCTTACCGTGGTAATCCCGGCCAATTTCACCCAAAAAGTAAAGGCAAAAGCAAAAAACACAGCCGGAAAAGCACTGACCAGTTTTGGCCTGCAGGCTGATTCGACCCAAAAAAATGTGGGTGAGGTTGATCCGCTGACGTTATACTATAACCCGGTTTTGCAGGAGCAATTGCGACTCTCTGTAAAAGGTGGCTTGCAAAGCGCACTGCAATTGGTAGAGAGCAGGGAAACCTTACGCAGCCTGTATTTTTCTATCAATGAAAAACCGCTACCGGCTAAGTTGGAAGATGAGATGCTGAGTAATAAAGCCAAAATAAATGAGATACCTGTCTCCAAAAATGGCAGCCTTAGCGCACCGAATGCGGCTCAGCACAATGTGCCTGCGTGGACGATATTCGCTATGTTCTTCGTCATCATGTCGTTAGGCGGCAGTGTGGTGCGGGAAAAAATAAGCGGCAGTTTTATCCGTTTAAAAACTTTGCCCACCAATTACGTGGTGGGGTTATTGTCCAAACAGATCACCTATGTTGCAGTTACCGTATTGCAGGCCGTGGTGATATTTGGATTAGGGATATGGGTTTTCCCGCTGGTTGGTTTGCCTGGATTAAACCTACCTTCTGATATCTTCGGATTGTTTGTGGTGACCCTGGTTTGCGGTTGGTGCGCGGTAAGCTATGCCATCTGCGTAGGGGTTTTTGCCGAAACACACCAGCAGAGCAATGGCTTCGGTGCTATATCCATTGTGATTCTGGCGGCCATTGGCGGTCTGATGGTACCTACTTTTACGATGGACACCTCGATGAAAACGATTGCTAATGTTTCGCCTATGCATTGGTGCTTGCAGTCTTATTACGGTTTATTTTTGGAAGGCGGGCGTTTACGCGATGTGTTAGGCAACCTTGTTCCAATCATTTTGATCAGCCTCGTGTTCCAGTTTATAACTTTTTTGGGGCTGAAAAGAAAAAATTTAATATAATTACCAGATGGATACTACCGAACTAAAAGAAAAACTAAAAAGCCAGATCATATTATTTTTAAACCTGACCGACCTTACCCCGGCGGATATTGCGGACGATGAGCCTTTATTCGGCGATGGGTTGGGACTGGATTCGATCGATTCGCTTGAACTGATCGTATTGTTGAAACGCGAATACGGGATTACGATACAAGACCCAAAAGAAGGCCGAAAAGTGCTGGTGGATGTGAATACGATGGCGGATTATATTGTGAAGCATAGAGATTAGAGGTTAGTTGATTGGAGATTAGGTGGTTTCGGATTATCAATGCCCTTGTTGGTGTTGTCTACATAACCCCAGCGGGGTTAAATGTTGGTAGAAAAGAAAGCCAATATGAATCCCGTGCCGTTAGGTACGAAACAATAGGTAGCATACCTACGGCATGCAAAATGTTCAATAATTGCTTTTTTCTACCAACATTTTGCGCCGATGGCGCATCTTTAAATACCCGAACACCTATAGTGACACCAACAACAAAGGCGGAAAAAGGATAATTTGAATTAGCAATATATCTTCCTATCTTGGACTATACCTAATCACAATGAAAGCACTTTCCATTTTGTTATTAGCAATTTGTTTCTTTGCTTGCAAATCCCCTCATTCCCAGAGTTTACAGAATCCTGACCTTCACAATAGGGACACGCATGATTCTCATTTTTACATGAAAAAATTCTACTCTCAGGTTCATTTGAAGCAAAATGATAGTGCGATTATAACCGGCAAGCAGATTATTAAGTTAAAACCCAAAAATGCTTTAATTACATATGAAATCGGGGAGCTTTATGAGAAAACAGGGGACACGGTAACTTCCGTTGAATATTATAAACACGCATTAGTAATACTGAATGCTGTGCTTGATACTATGAATGTTAAAAGTGTGGACTACCATTTTCTAAGACTAAATAAAGCTGTAGTCCTTATTTTATTAGGTCAGCAAAAAGCAGGTGATGACATTCTTAGAGACTCGTATAATAATGAAGTCATTTACTCAAATAAACAATATGATCTATCATTATTGCACATGACGAGAAAAGAACTTATTTACGGCAAAGCCGCTAAGTAGGAAATTTTAAAATTAAATCCCTTTCCCTCATCACTTACCCAAACTAACTCTTTCTTTTGCCATGATGCCTTCGATGGCATCGCCAACTTCATGATCGGTATTGGCTTTAAAATCGAACCCTAATAGTTTGGCTATGCTTTGGGCCAATTGCTTGTGGTAGGTGATGGTTGTCGATTTAATGATACCATCAGGCGGGGTATCGGGACCAATAACGGCGAACCAGGTTTGCTCGGAATTGGGTATCCATGAACCATGACTGCGCCAGTTATCCAGAGGGATATCACCCCGCCCATGATCGCAGGTGATGATGAGGGTGGTTTTGTCCTTATATGTTGGGTCGGTTTGGATGTATTGCCATAATTCCTGGATGAAGGAATCCTCCATGTGCGCCTGGGTCAGATACATTTTGTAATTACCGGCATGGGCCATATCGTCCGTTTCATCAAAAGAGAGATACATCACGCGCGGCTTGTATTGTTTCAGGTACTCCTTGCCAAACTCATAGGTCATAAAATCGATACGGGTTTCATCCAGGTAATGCGGCGCCTGGTGCTGTATCACGTTAAGGTATTTTAACTGCGCATCAGCTTTGCTATCCTCAAAATTGGTATAACCGGCGTTCACCTTTAAACCCGAACGCTGTACATTCAATATCGCCGGGAACACTTCCCACGAGGCAAAAACCGCCACCTTATTTTCAAAGCCCTTTTGTTTGTTCAGATACTCCAGCACGTTAATGTTTGGATTTTGCACCGGGTTGTTGGTATTCATCCTTGCATCAGGGAAACCGGTAAATATCTCGTTATAGCCGGGGTACGAGAAGTGGAATTTATTAGCCACCTCGTCTTTATTGCCCATATCCCTGTCGCCGTACAGCTGTCCACCGTTTTCAAGGGTCGACCAAAAAAATGGCATCAATAACTTACGGCGCTCTTCTGCAGTCGCGGCCCAAAACTCTTTCCGTATCTCGGGTTTACTCTCGGTGTATTTGGAGTTGATGAGTGTCGAATCCGCACCGCGGTAAAGCTCCTGCCAGCGAAAACCGTCGAGCGTAACGATGATCACATTTTGGGTTTTGTGGCTTTGAGCGAAAAGCCCTGGTATGATGGCGAGTGTTAATAGCAATAAGCTAAACTTTTTCATATTTAAACCTGCTGTTTACACCACAAAAGTAAAGGCGGCAGGTTAAGCCCACCTTTACTGAAATTTAATTTAAAGGTTGTTGGTAATTTGTTGATTGTTAATAAAATCGGAGTGTGGTTGCCTAATATACATGCACCAGGGCCGACCTTGAATTTAAGTTAACCAATAAAAATCAGCGTCGCACCAGGCGTTCCTATGGAACGCAATGCATGGTTTATTGTTCCCTACCCACGAAACGTCCCTATGGGACGAAAAATGTTACCAAGCGTCCTGTAAGGACGCATGGTTGGTAGAAACCATATCAATAATCCATTTACGTTCCGTAGGAACGCTTGGTGATATTGAAATTCACAGCATTATGCAACAGGTTTTCTTTTCTGTCAACATCTAATCTGACAGGTTAGCATTTTAAATTAATACGTCAAAGAGCTTTTCGGTTGGTTTCACAAACAACCTGGTTAAACTTACCGGATCAATACACGGGGTGGCTTAAAGTATATATGATGGAATGCCGGACTATGGCAAATCAGTCAGCATGTTTGATTAAATAAAAATGTTTGAATGACGCTAAACTGGTGGTTTAGACGTGGATATTCTGAACTACTAAGATAGCTAAAAATATTAGTATTTGCAAGAATTTTTATAAAAAAAGAAGAGTTCCTGATGGGCAGGAACTCTTACAACCAATTATAAACCAAATATGAGAAGAGAGAGAGACGCAGAGGACGGGATCGAACCATCAATTTGCTGCCAGCCAGCGCTCCGCATAATATTTAGTAGTAAAACCAACCTGTGCTGAACTACCATGCGACAAATGTAATACTTTATTTTATATATTCTATATATTCTATAGAAATTATAGAATATATTTTATTTGAAGATAATTTCCTCAATTTGTTGGTGACAACACCAACAAAGGCGAGTTAGGTAAACCCCGCCCTGCACCCGCCCCAAGGCGGGAATCACACAGCCCACCACTTTAAAAGAATCTTCATAACGTCTATGGCACCAGCAAAGGCGAGCATACAATAATTTTAAGCTTATGTAGCGGGTGAACTGCTATTGATCACCCCTTCGGGGAAGATGAGTTTGAAGGTGCTGCCTATACCTTGTTCTGATTGTACTTCGACTTTAATGCCATGAAAACCGGCAATTGACTTTACAATAGGCAAACCCAGGCCAAAGCTATCCTGCATGGACTGGCTGAATTTTTTGAAGCGGTTAAAAATAAGGGGCAGCAATTCAGGGCTGATGCCAACTCCGGTATCCGCAATTTCTATAATGAAAGATTTGTTATCCTGCGTTCCGGTGATCTTTATTTCCCCACCTTCCTTGTTGTACTTTATCGCGTTATTGATGAGGTTGAAAAACAGGTTGAATAGCAAAAATTTATTGACGTTGGTCAGCCGCCATTCTTGTGGTATGGCAATTTCGCAGTTGATACTTTTTTCCTGGAAACGGATGGATATCTCGTCATAAACTTCATGCACAAGTTCCTGAACCGAAACCGTATCTTCTTTCAAAAACTGGTCGTTTTCAATTTGCGATATCAGCAGCAAGGTTTTGGTAATGCTTTTTAATCGGTTCAATATTTTCTGCATCTCCAGCAGCCGCACTTTTACCTCGTCAATGATATCCTCCTGCGCAAACATATTCTCGATCTTTGATTGCAGGATGGATATCGGTGTCATTAACTCGTGCGATGCGTTGGAGATAAACTCGCGCTCCTTCTGAAATGTATTCTCAATGGTTTGGATCATTTTATGAATACTGATATCCAGGTATTCAAAGTCCGAGGTGTTTGTCCGTACCTTTTTATAGGGCGTATGGTGAGGGAACTTGTGCCCAATGAGTTTGGTTTTAATAATCATCCCCAGGGGCCTTAATACATAGGTAGAATAAAACTGATCGGCCAGAATAGTAAGGAGTATCATACCCAAAAGCACCTCAAGGGCTATATTTTGTAAGGGCGTAGTGGTTTCGTTGATGGTATCTATACTTTTCCCGATCTCGAGCAGGTAGTTTTGCTTACCATTTTTAAACGTATGACTTAATATCCGGTATTGAATGGTATCGCCTTCAACCAGGCGCTTTTCATTTTGAATAATGTCGATATTCTCCCCTGATGAATCCACATCCAAACTCACATATTCTTCCTTTAGCAAGGCGTTATAGCTACCGTACCCTTCGCCATTTTGGATATAGTTTTTTATGCCCGGCCCTTTTACTATCTCCAATACTTTATCTTTTTGCTTACGGAGCCAGCTATCGGTATATTTCTGATTGATATCCCTGATCAGCATCGGTAACAACAATACAAACAACACCACAATTACCAGTTTTGAAATGGTATTAAACAGCGTTAGTTTGGTTCCGAGTTTCAAGTACTTAATTGTTAATGTTTATCCTGTAACCTAAACCGCGCACGGTCTCTATCCAGTCGGGTGGGCCATACACATTCAATTTCTTCCTGATATTTTTGATGTGGGCATCAATATAATTGGAATCATAGTCATCATTAACCACGCTGCCCCATATATGTTCGCTTAACTGCGAGCGAGTAAGCGTCCTGTTTTTATGCAGGATCATGTAGGCCACCAGGTCAAATTCCTTTTTTGTAATGTTATTTACCAGGGTTTCTCCATGGGCGATGGTACGGTTGGTCAGGTCGATCAAAAATTCACCTAACAAAACCGTTGAGTTTTTCAGCCCGAATTTTCGGCGTGTGATGGCCTGCATCCTGCTTTGCAGCTCCAATAACGAAAACGGCTTGGCCAGGTAATCATCGGCGCCCAGGTCCAATCCTTTTATGCGGTCATACACTTCGGCGCGCGCAGTCAAAATAATACAGGCCGCTTCGGGGTTATATTTTTTCGCTTCCTTGAGCAGATCGAGACCTTCATAATCGGGTAGGCCCAAGTCTATCAAAATAAAATCGTACAGGTTTATCGCAATTCTTTCGGATGCGGATGAGCCGTCGAAACAAATGTCGCAGATGTAGTTACAACTGGTCAAAAATATTTCCAACTCAGCTGTTAGCGCTTTTTCGTCTTCAACAATCAGGACATTCATGCAGGTTTAATAAAAAACGTAATAAAACGTCAGGTTATAGAACGATTCCTTGTGGTTCATTAATATACCCTCAACATTTACCGGTATCGAATATTTATAGGAGAACTCAAAAGTGTAATGTGGCCTGTTGTATGCTATGGGTATTTTGAAGCTATAATTCAACGCGTTAAATTCACTGTTATCCCTGGCATACTTTGGATTATATACAGGTAACACTGCATCGTTATGCCCCAAGTCCAAATCACCCGGATGGTTCATAGAATATTTCTGCACAAAGTTTTGCGTACCAAGGATAATATTGACGGAAGGAGTAAACGACAGGTAATCCTTATCATCAAATATGCTCCAGTCGGTTTCAATATATTTGGAATTGCTTATGGTAATGAAGAAGTCGGAAGACTGTCCGAATAAATAATCAAGGATAACGCTCGATTTCAGAATTTTCCAGTCGTAGGCATTTTTGAAATTGATATCATTGGATGAGGACGACTTAATGATCAGCGCGTTCCTGTCAAAAAAGAACCTGGTATAACTTATATTACCCGAGAACTTCGGAGAGAGGGTGTAAAGGTATCCTAGCCCCAAATCAGTTTCATCAATTGTAGGTATAGAAGTGAACACCTTATAAGCCGAACCGTAAATGAATATCCCCGATTTAGCATTGTAAATAACATCTGTATTTAGGAAAGGATACTTAACAGGGCCTGTACGCCCAAAAAAGCTTGCATCGCTGCCAAGAGATATCCCGGCTGAAATAGATCTTTTCCTAACTATGGTATCAGTATCGGCCGTTATCCTGCCATACGGGCTAAAAGTGCTGTGCTTATAGCTTACCGCGCCGGCATTAAAACAAATGGCTAAAAAAAACAGTATGCAACTATATTTCATTTCTTTAATACTCGATTGTCCTGTAAATTGATTTTGTTAATTCTCATTTCTTCTCGGTATTTCAGGAGGTCGCTCTAAACCGGGAGGTCGGCGCTGCCTTTTTGGTTTCACATTAGGTTTAGTAGTTGCCCCTCCTTTATCATCAACTTTTTCGGGCTTGGGTAAACGCTTCGCTTTTGTTATTTCCTTTATTTTCTTTTTATCGTCAATCTCCTGCTGTTTTTGTTTGGCTGTTTTATTAGTGATCGTATCAGTAGGAATCTCTCTAAATGAATCGGGCCGCACCCTATGTTTTTCTGAAACATACGAATGACGGCCTGCACTGATCTTAGCGGAAGATATCCATGGTATGAGTATCAATAACAGGACAATATACACAAACCACTTAATCATTTGTAAGGAAGAAAATTAAAAATCTTTTCAAATACTATCAATCAAAATGTTTAAAGCACAACCGCGGTTAAAACTCTGATGTTTATAACCGCGTGTCTTATATCTCAAAAATGTAAATTTTTCAGCAGTATAATGTATTACCGGTAAGGAATTATACTTACTTATGGTAACTATAGTTGGTTTATAAATCTTATGAATTAATTTAAGGCAGGGTATCTCTCAAAATCGTATGGCCGCAAAACCAGGTTACGGCCATAAATCATTTGATAGGGGTATGATCTAAGTTAAGTAATTAACTTCTTTTGAAGTATAAATACGGTTATGATCATCAATAATAACACAGGCAAGCTGTTGTAATTGATTGATCAGGTAAAGCCCCGCGTTTACACCCATCAGCATTATTGGCGTTGCCATCGAGTCTGAAAGTTCTGCAGTCGGGCTAACAATACTTACACTTTTCAGGACGCTTACCGGGAAGCCTTTTTTAACATCCAGGTTTTGTAAGTGCTTTTTATTGCTGATGGTCGCATTTTTTTCAAAATTGCCTGATGTAGCAACGGCCATGCCGCTAATATTTATATCTGAAAAAGGTTGTTTTATTTGCTGCGGGTCTGCTGTCGCGATGGTCCATGGCTCATTATCAGGTTGCAGCCCCCAGGTAAGCAGATCACCACCGGCATTGATCACCCCGCTGCTTACACCCGTCATTTGCAAAATATATTTTGCCCTGTCGGCAGCGTACCCTTTGCTCATGGCGCCAAAGCCAATGCGCATTCCTTTTTCTTTCAAAAAAACTGTTGTGTTTTCAAAATTCAACACCACCTGCCTGTAATTTGTAAATCGTACCGATTTACGCTCTATCTTTTGAACACCGATCTTTTTTTCGGCATTATAAGTGATATCAAATGTACCCTGCGTAAGCTCAGATATTTTTAACGAACGGTCTATCAACCTGAAAATTTCGGCGCTAACCTTTACCGGCCTTAAGCCTGCATTGCGGTTAATTTCATTGATCTGGCTGCCATCGCTAAATGCGCTGAGCAGTTTTTCGACCCTGCTGATCTCGGCAACTGCATCATCGATGCAATTATCGGCCCAGGCAGAGTCGTTACCAACCACGCTAATTTCAAATCGATTTCCCATCAGGCGCATAGTACGTCTGAAAATACTGGAGTCGTTATTATATGTTTTTACTGCTAACATGGGCAATGAATTTAACACAGATTTCACTATTACTATGATGATTCCTAATCAGGGGGCAGAGTACATCATTTAATTAATTCGAAATTAACCTCCTATTATGAAAATAAGATGAAAAAGCAATTTGAGTATTGCTTTATATGAAAATGCCCTGTTAATATTTATGAACATATTAACAAATACCAGAAATTGTTATTTGTTTTTTAAGCGATGGTGCCTTCTTTTAATTTTTCGGCATTCTCCGCAAACTGCAATGCTTCCAGTATTTCCTGCAGGTCGCCGTTTAATACACCCGGTAAATTATAGATAGTTAGGCCGATGCGGTGTTCGGTTAAACGCCCCTGCGGATAGTTGTACGTCCGCACTTTTGCCGAGCGGTCGCCGGTTGAAACCATGGTTTTACGCTTTTTTGAAATTTCTTCCAAATGCTTTTGCAATTCCATTTCGTATATCCTTGAGCGTAATACCTGCAGCGCTTTATCGTAGTTTTTCAACTGCGATTTCTGGTCCTGGCATTGCGCAATTATACCGGTCGGTATATGCGTTAGCCTCACGGCCGAATAGGTTGTATTTACTGATTGCCCGCCCGGCCCTGATGAACAAAACAGATCCTTACGTATATCGCTTACATTCAACTCGATATCAAACTCATCCACTTCGGGCAGCACTACCACTGATGCTGCGGAAGTATGCACACGCCCTTGTGTTTCTGTATCAGGTACGCGCTGCACCCGGTGCACGCCCGATTCATATTTTAATGTTCCGTAAGCGCCTTCTGCCAAAACATTAAAAACAATTTCTTTATAACCACCGGCTGTACCTTCGGTGTAGTCAACCAGTTCCGTTTTCCATCCGCGTTTTTCGCAGTAACGCATATACATACGGTAAAGGTCGCCGGCAAAAAGCGCAGCTTCGTCACCACCAGTACCACCGCGGATTTCGACTATCGCATTATTTGAATCTTCAGGGTCTTCGGGTATCAGCATCAGGCGGATGTGTTCTTCCATTTCTTCCTGCTTTGCCAGCAATTCGTCCAGTTCAATTTTAGCCATCTCCCTAAACTCCTCGTCCTTTTCAGTGGCCAATATCTCTTTGTTGGTATCGATATTGCTCATGATATTACGGTAGATATTATACTCGTCAACCACTTTCGTCAGATCCTTATATTCCTTGTTCAACTGGGCATAACGCTTCATATCGGCCATTACATCCGGGTTGCTCAATTCTGTTTCTACATCTTTCCAGCGTTGGTTTATCGCTTCTAATTTCTCTAACATAATACTTTACCTAAATCCCTCTCTGAAGAGAGTGTATTGAATTTGATTTTTAAAAATCGCACAAAAATACGAAATTTTAAGCACAATTTTAAGTATAGGGAAGCTACGGATGATGTTATTACACTTGAATTACAAGGGTTTTTCGAAGTATTCGAGCCTGAGATCTGTTCCGTCAAACACAGCGTACGAATTGTAACTTATCCATTCGCCCAGGTTAATATAGCGGCTGTGCTCGTCAAGCTGAATATCCAAGGGCCTGTGACGGTGACCGAAAACCAGGTAATCGTAATATTCCTTTTTTAATGTTTCGCGACAAAAGATCACTAAATACTCCTGCCGGGCCAGTATGATGGCGGCTATTTTTTCATTAGCGACACGGCTATGGCTGGACCAATAATTAGCTAACCCTACCCCGAAATTTGGGTGGATGCGTGCGAACAGCCATTGGCATAAGCGGCTCCTGAATATCTTTTTTAAGAATTTATAAGAGCGATCGCCCGGCCCGAGGCCGTCGCCGTGATGGAGGAAGAATTTTTTACCGTTACGCTCTATCACCAATTCGTTAGTGATGATGGTCGCGCCAAACTCTTTGGTGAAATAATCGAACATCCACATATCGTGGTTGCCTTTGAACATATAGATCTTAACACCAGCGTCCGCCAGTTCGGCCAACTTGCCAAAAAAGCGCACATATCCTTTGGGCACTACTGTCCTATATTCGAACCAGAAATCCAAAGCATCGCCCATGATAAAAACCTCGGCGGCATCCGCTTTGATCATATCCAGCCACCGTACCAGCCGTGCTTCACGTTCGCGGCTCGACGCATAACTTGGGGCGCCTAAATGAAAGTCGGATGCGAAATAAAGTTTGTTGCGGGTTGACATTGGTGGCAAAAGTACGGTATTGGGGGGAGATTTGGAATTTCGGATGTCGGATCTCTGATTTCGGATTTAAACTTACAGTGTGATGTCGTCAATATTATCAATCAACTCGCTTTTCATAAAAGTAACCTTTTTCTCAAGTAATTCTGCTAGTTCTAAAGTCGGCTCCGCGTTGAAGGGATAGCAGTCATCAACACTAATTCCTGCCTTAATATTATTTATCCAGTCTTCAGCTAACCCCACATAATTTTCAACTACTTCTTTTGTCGTTTTAATCCCAAAAGTGTCCAAATACATTGATGGAATATCCCCGACAATTATCCATAAAAAATCATCTTCGCTACTTGCTGTATTTTCAATCTCAAAAAGAAATATACAAAATACTCTCCCGATATTAGTGTAAAGATTAACACTTCTTATCTCCTGGCACCATTCAAAACTATTTAGGTAATTTTCGGCTTTCTTATATAATTCAATTACTTCAGAATGGAATTCTGTTTTGCTGGTAATGCTTTTATAATTGATGGGGTAATCCATAATTTAGTAATCTAAGATATAAATAAAACTCTTTAGCATTAATATACTTATCTATCCATGAACTCCATCCTCCATATCCTCAACGGCGACGCCACCGCTTACAGTTTTGAAGAAACCGGGCTTGAAGGCGATATACTGGTTTGGCGCGAAATACTTTCGCAGGGGCCTTTGCTGGAGGATATTTCATCGGCTGATTTCTGGAATATACGCTCGGAATGGATACGTCAGACTTTTAATGACACCTCCGATAATTACCGCGGAAAAGTGGTTAATCCATTGGAAAAGTTAAGCGAGCCTTATGATGAGATCAACCTGTGGTTTGAGTTCGACCTGCATTGCCAGGCCAACATGCTTGGCGTACTGGCTTTATTGAGTAAGAAAACCGACCTTTCGGCCCCGGCAATTTATTTAGTATGCCCGGAAGAATATCCGGGTGTAGAAGATTTCAGGGGAATGGGACAATTGAACAGCGAGCAATTGGAAGACCTGTATGACGACCGCATGAGGCTTAACGAATGGGAATTTACTTTGGCATCGCAGGCATGGAAGCTGTACGTAAACGGGGATGATACCTCTTTAGAAAAATGGCTCGATGAAAACACTTTCTGGGGCAACCTGCCTTCGCTCAAAGCAGCATTGCAGGCGTACCTGAAACGCATCAGGTTCAACAACAATGGCTTAAATTATATCGAACAAAAACTGCTGGATATTTATAATGGCGGCATCACCTCAAGGCTTGAAATTTACGATGCCTTTTGGCAAACAGAAAAAATATACGGCATGGGCGATGCGGAAATTGATATCTATCTTAAGAGACTCGTTGACAAGAAAATGATCAGCCTATAAAATAGTGGCAGTTCTTTAGTTTGAAGGATTTGACAACTTTCAAAAAGTTGTCAAATATAAGCTTACAATAACCTGTTGTTTAATACTTCTTTTTTGATCGACCCCATCGGGGTCCAATGTTGGTAGAAACACACCATTTAAAAATTCCATGTGCCGTAGGTACATCACCTGGCCAGCCTTCCAGTTTCGTACCTACGGCACGGAAAATGGTTTGTTTTTATTATTCTACCAACATTTCGCTCCTGACGGGGCGATCCTTCTAAAATCAATAAGTGGCAGTTTTTAATAGCAGTGGCAGCTCTTTAAAAGATTTGACAACTTTTTAAAAGTTGTCAAATCTGATTTCTATGTCAATTGGTTGTTGCCGCGACGGTTGGCGTTGGGTCACTTTCATTTTTGATCCTGTCGATCGCGGTAACTACATATAGATAGGTTTTGCCCCTTTCTGTTGTTTTATCCTCATAAGCTGTATCGGCATTGTATGCAATATGCAGGATATATTTAGGATTGTTCAAATCAACAGAATCTGTCCCGGCAAAACGATAAACTACGTAACCATAAACAGACTCTCCATCCTTTGCCGTATCCGGTGTGTTCCAGTTTAGCATTACCCCTCCAGTACTTGGTTTAGCTACCAGGTTTTTTGGGGCATTTGGCGGAACGGAATCGAGCCACAGCATTACCGGCGGCAATGCGGGGTATTTGTAGAAATTGGTTCTTAGCGAATCAGTAAAGCCAATCGGGTTACGCATCAGCGAGTTTTGGCTGAAATAGATACTGCCCTGCACCCGCGGGTTATTCCTGATATACCTTAACTGGTTTGGTAATTCGGATGGGTTTTTAAACGCCCTTGATTTTGGCTCGAAAGCCCGGTAAGGCGCCTGCCCCACATACAAATGCCGACCAAAAGTATTATCGCTCCACCAATCAACAAGGCTTTCAAATGCAGCCAGGCGATGCCCGAACTGCCAGTATATCTGCGGCGCGATGTAATCTATCCAGCCTTCTTTTATCCATTTGCGGGTATCGGCATATTGTTCGTAATAAGAATCCCTGCCGTTTGTTTTGGAACCTTCAGGGTCCTGCCTTATATTTTTCCATATCCCGCTTGGGCTGATACCGAATTTCATTTCAGGTTTATGATCATGGATACTATCGCCCAGCCTTTGTACCAGCACATCCACATTATTACGGCGCCAGTCTTTAATGTCAGTAAAATTGCCGCCGTATTTTCTAAATGCTGTATCGTCGGCTATTTTCTGACCTGCTTCGGCATCAGGGTAAAAATAATCATCCATGTGTACGCCGTCGATATCATAATTATCAACCACGTTTAATATCACCTGTATAATATAATCGCGCACCTCGGGCAAACCGGGGTTAAACAATTTGATACCGCCATAAACGAAGAACCACCCCGGCTGCAAATTGGTAATATGGTTTGGACTAAGGCTTTTAAAATTACTATCAAAAGTTGCTCGATAGGGATTAAACCAGGCATGAACCTCTATCCCCCGTTTGTGGGCCTCTGTTATAGCAAATTCAAGCGGGTCATAAAACGGGTCGGGCGCCTGCCCCTGTTTACCGCTCAACCACCGCGACCATGGCTCGGTACCCTTGGCGTAAAAAGCGTCGGCAGCAGGGCGCACCTGCAACATGATAGCATTAATACCCGCTCTTTGGTCGGCATCCAGTATGGCTATTAATTGTTGTTTTTGTTTGTCTGACGATAAATGAACGTCGCTTGGCCAGTCGATATTTACCACCGTAGCTATCCACACTCCCCTGAACTCGCGTTTGGGCTCTGTTTTAACAATTGGTTTTATTTTGATAACGTGTGTGGTATCTGTTTTGATAATATGTGTAGTATCTGTTTGTGCCCTTGCATTAAGAAGAAAGATAAAAAGGGTAGAAATAAGAAGGAGAAAATATCTGTGTACACGCATCCGTAGGCCTATTTTAAAAGCTGCAAAGATATAAACTCATCCAGCTGTTTCTTTATTGTATGATGAAATTATGGCTGCTTTTTGGGTTTTTACTATTTTGTACTTACTTTTAACCCGCATCTGCCGAGAAATTATAGCCTATGAAAGAAATCATTTGTCATATTTTTCTCATTTTTGCGCCTAATTATTTTTACAAGGATGTAAACAATTGATTAAGATTCCTGTTACATCAAAAATATTTACGCCTTTAAAGCTTAAAGAAGTATAATTTATTTGCTGATTGGCTGTTAAACAGCCTTTACTAAACTCCAAATTAAAAACTAAAAAAAACCGCTATGGAAAATCAATCTGGGCAAACACCTAAAAAAAATTCAAACGTAATCTATTTTCTGATTGTTGTGGTTTTGGCTTTGCTGGGAACTGATGTGTACCTGTATCTTCAAAAAAATAAGTCGGACCAAAAGATTGTTTACGTAGATCACGAAAAAGAAAGATTAACAAGCGAACTAGACAGTCTTGAAAATCAAATAGAACAGGTAAACACCGGTAAAGCAAAAATGTCAGTAGAAATGCGGGCAAAAAATGATTCTCTGCAAGCAAAGATCAAAACATTGCGCGTAGAACTGGCCAAAGGAAAGCTAACCTCTGCCGAACTTGGAAAAGCCAAAGAAGACGTAAAACAACTGAGGTATTTTGTTACCAAATACACTGCTGATATTGAAGAACTAAAAAAACAAAATACATCTTTAACAAGCGAAAGGGATACGCTTAAAACCAACCTGGCCACTGTTAGTGATAAAGCCACTACCTTACAAAAACAAAACCAGGACCTCGACACCAAAGTGAAGATAGGGCAGGCTTTAAAAGTGGGCAGCACCAGTATTGTTGCTTACAAAATAAAAGGAAGCGGCAAGGAAGTGGATGTAACCCGTGCAAGCCCTGCTAAAAAGATCAAGATCAACTTTACTGTTGCAAGCAATACTCTTGCGGATAAATCGATGCATGATATTTATGTACGCATCATTGACCCTACCGGCAACTTGATCACCGCGTCAGACTCACAGTCTTTTACAGCCGATGGGCAAGATCTGCAATACACCTACAAAACATCCATTGATTTTAAGGATGATGGTACCACCTATACTATTGACTGGGTGAACCCAACCCTGCCTTTCCAGAAAGGCACTTATACGGTATTGTTATACGCCGATGGTGCAAGCATGGGTAAGGGCAGCACATTCAGTTTAAAATAAAAGGAATTATCTTATCATAAAAAAACCTGCTTGTATCAGAACAAGCAGGTTTTTTTATGCTTCACCAACCATCAGACAGCCTCGGGTAGACTGAAATAAAAGGTAGTGCCAGTACCGATAACGGTTTCGAACCATACCTTACCACCGGCATTTTCAATAGAGTTTTTTACAAATGCGAGGCCCAGGCCCGTGCCAGAACTTTTAGTGGTGAAATTAGGCTCAAATATTTTTTCGCGAAGGTTTTCCGGTATGCCATTTCCATTATCCTTTATACTGAGCAGGATGTTTTTATTCGTGATCAGGTAGTTGATCTCAATTATACCCGGCCTTCCGTATGGCGTAGCCTCGATAGCGTTCTTTAGCAAGTTGTTAAAACTTCGCAATAGCTGGTCGCGGTCCGCATTGATAAAAAATGGTTTGGTGGGTGCGGTGAATAAAATTTTAACATTATCCATTTGATTGAAAATATTGACGGCCTGGGTCAGCATATCAAAAATATCAATATGCACGATCCGCGTGTCGGGCATTTTTGCAAAGGCCGAAAATTCTGATGCAATTGATGCGAGGCTCTCGATCTGTTCAACAAACGACTTGCTAAACCTTTCAAACTTCTGGTCAAATTTCGGGTCTTTATCCCTCCACGATTTCTCAAGCAGCTGCAAACCAAGTTTTAATGGCGTCAACGGGTTTTTGATCTCATGGGCAACCTGCTTTGCCATTTCGCGCCAGGCGCTTTCCCTTTCTGATTGCGCGAGTCTTTGGGCGCTAAGCTCCAAAGCGGCAATCATATTATTATATTCCGTTATCAATTCACCTATCTCATCATTACGTTTCCATTTGATGGGTTCGTTCTTTTGGCCATAAATAGTTTTGCTCAGGCTAAGCTGAATAATATTTAACGGGTTGGTGATCTGCCTGGCTATAATGATGGCCAGCAGGCCAATAGCGATAAAGATCAACGCATAAATATTGATCATGGCATTCAGCAATGAGCCTACGCGTTGCTTATAGTCGGCCTCGTTCGAAAAATATGGCAGCTCTAAATAACCCACAGTAACCTCTTTTGAATTTTTTATCGGCACATAAGCCGCTTTATAATTCAACTCGCCTACTATCTCGTTATTTATATACTCTGATTTTTGAAATTTATTTAAATAAATATATGCCCTGGCATGTATCCGCCTGGCAAGTAAACCATACTCATAAATTTTGGGCTGTGTGGAGATCAGTTCTTCTCCCCTGGTATTAAAGAAAGTAAGATCGGTGGCATAAGTATTGGCAAATGCATCAAACCTGACCTGGACATCCTCATTAATATGATTGATGGCATTGTTAAAGTTGCCATCTTCAAAAGCTTTGGCTATCCTGGATATCTTGTCGCTTATCATGGTGTCCTGCTGCTCGTTGTATTGATCAATGATGGATATGTAGGTTATTACACCTACCAATACCAGGGTGATCACCACTGCTAAAACTATAGAAAACTGGATGCGGGTTTTGTAAAGGATCTTATCAAAGTTGAGGCTAAGTACCCATTGAAAGTAATTGTCTTTCCTGTATAATATCTTTATCCGGGCCAATAGCCATCTTATTGTGATAACAAACACGCTAAAAAATAAGAAAACTATAAAAAAGAAAGTGACAGAGGTAATTGTATTGAGAACAACGTCCTCCTCCTTACTTATAACGACCAGGTTGCGCTTACTGGGCTGATAGATCAAATGACTATACCTGCTCGAAAAATTATATCTTGATGGTTCGTTACTGCTGGTTGTTTTAAACAGGTATTCCTTAGCCTTACCCTTAAATTCGTTATTGACCAGGCTGTAAACATATTTACCTTTCTGGCTGATCAGTTTGCCATCAGCATAAAAGGCGTAGGAGTAGTTTTTAAAATCATCAACCGATTGATCTTTACCTTCGACCAACAATTCGGGGAATGAGTTTTCGCCCTGTAATGATTTTGATTGTAATTGAATAACGATCATTCCCAGGCTATTATCGCCATCAAATACCGGCAGCATGGCCAAATAACTCTGTACGCCGAAGGTTTCGTTATCGCGATAAAAATATTTTGTATCAGGGACCTTAAAATAGGAGTTAAAAATCACCATTTCTTTAAAGTCATTTAACGCCAGGTTTTTGTCTATCGACAAAGGCACATCTTTACTGTTATACTCGTTTATTTTTAGCTCATATTTGGTTAAATAGCCGTCAAAATACTGTTTCTGAAAATAGTTTTTTAAATAATCGTTATGGTGGGTAGTATCGCTAAAGTATTGTTTGATAAAGGGATCAGTGAGTATTTGTTTTTCGATTTTTCTGAAAATATCATCTGCCGGGTGATCATCAGGCGTTACCAGTTTCTGAACCAGTCCTTTACGGGTTTCTTCCTCTTTGATGGACTGGAAATGATTAAGTTTTATTGATGAAACAATAGAGCACAGCAATATGATACTGACCAGCGCGCCTGATGTGATCTTGCCATGATCGTACCTGTAGGCATACGCCCTGATAAACACCCAAACTGCCGAAAGTATATAAAACAAAGTAAAGCCATCGCTATATATAGCCGTAATTAAAGTACTTGTGGCTATACCCAATAAGAATAATGTAATTTGATGCGAAACCGGAACTGAAAGCCTGGTGCATATTGTCAGGATTATTTCGGTTAACAAATAGAATATCAAAAAAGCGAAACATAGCATTAACACCCCAATGATGCTGAGACCCGAAAGGTTAAGTACATTATTTACATCAAAGCTGATCCCTGAATGAATAACCAACCCATGGAACAACCTCAATAAAGAAGTGGAACTTATAAGCAAAATTAAAACGCCTGCAACTACGATCGCATAACCGGCAATTTTATTGAAAACGTGTTTTAATAGTTTATCCTTATGGCGGTAAACAAAGGTGGTAAACCAACTAATACTCAATATGTTGATACAAAAGTCGCCGAATGTGGGGTAAAGATCCCCGGAGCCATAAAGGAGAGGGTCGAAAATATCGGGCCTATAAGTAAAATCGGGCCATCCATAATGCAGGTTAATGAACCTGACCAGGGTTATAAATGTGCCCAAGAGAACAAATGACAGATATACATACCCCTTGTCGGCGATATAATTGCAAATATTGTGTATCAGCAGGCACAAAACGATCAAACATAACCCCCAAACTATTACCTCGAAATAGAAGAACTTATGACTAACCTGATTCTGTTTTACCTTTACCGAGAACAGGTAAGTATGGTCGGTGCTATGAATATCATAAGTGGTCCTGTCTGTAAAATCCGCTATTTCAATATTGTTATCATTCAATAAATTTTTAGCAAAAGTATTTTTAAGGAATTTATTCTGGAAAGGGTAGTTTAATTTGATAGGAATAAGAAAGATAGCTGAAAACCTACCCTCGCTTTTTTTTATTATTTCATAATACCCGTTTGGCTCTTTTGAAAACGAGTATCCCTCACGGATCAACTCGGGATGCTTGGGTATCACTTTTATACCGCTCCAAAAAGCTAAATGATCATTTTTGAATGTCAGGGCCCATATATTTTCATCGGTAGTGAAGGTTTTAATGGTTTTGAGACCTTCTTTCTCATCATTTTCGACCGTCTTTAATTTATCAAAGCTTTCCCTGTCATTTATGATATCATTTACAAAAGTTTCCTTTTTTTGCAGGTTATCCTCAAGTGTTTGCGCGGTTTGATACAGGTTATTTTTAGGCGTGTAGGTTTTTTGGACGATAATTGCCGTCAATAATAAGCTGGCAAATACTAAAGCCAGCAATAAACGAATTTTTGCAGAGGCAGTCAAGATTTCAATAGGAGGTATAAAAGTCCAATATAAGAAAAAAGCCACTCCTTTTACCAGGAATGGCTTGTAATATTATTGCGGTAAGGCGGCGCTGCTGGTAATTACGGCCCTGTCTGCTTTTTTAACAAGGCCCTGCAACACATTTCCGGGTCCCACTTCGGTAAAAGAAGTTGCCCCGTCTTCCAGCATGTGCAGCATCGTTTGCGTCCATCTAACCGGGCCCGTTAGCTGTGCAATTAAGTTGTGTTTTATCTTAGCCGGATCGGTATAAGGCTTGGCATCGATATTCTGATAAATAGGGCAAACCGGTTCTTTTATTTCTGTATTTACAATGGCGTGTTCCAGCTCAAGTTTTGCTGTTTCCATCAGGGGCGAATGAAACGCACCGCCGACATTCAGCTTAAGCGCCCGTTTTGCACCGGCGGCAAGCAGTTTTTCGCAGGCATAATCAATACCAGCTATACTACCTGATATGACCAGTTGGCCGGGACAATTATAATTGGCCGGCACCACAACTTCAGTTGCCCGGTGACAAATATCTTCTACCGTAAAATCATCCAGGCCTAAAATTGCCGCCATGGTTGATGGCTGTATCTCACAGGCCTTTTGCATGGCATTAGCACGTGCGGCTACCAAACGAAGTCCATCCTCAAATGATAATGCCCCGGCAGATACCAATGCTGAAAATTCGCCCAATGAGTGACCGGCAGCCATATCGGGTTTAAAATCATTTCCCAATACTTTAGCCAGTATTACCGAATGTAAAAAGATAGCCGGTTGGGTAACGTTTGTTTGTTTCAGATCCTCATCCGTACCATTAAACATGATATCGGTGATGCGGAAACCTAATATCTCATTGGCTTTTTCAAATAATTCACGGGCTTCTTCAGACTGTTCATACAGATCCTTACCCATGCCTACAAACTGGGCGCCTTGCCCTGGGAAAATATATGCTTTCATTGTTAAAGATTAGAGATTGGTGATTAGAGATTAGTGATGCGAAATTAAAAAACTAATCTCTAATCACTAACCTCTGATCACTGAAACTCAACTGAGTTTCGACGATATCAAATTTAAGAACTCTGTGCGGGTTTTTTCCTTTAAAAATTCGCCCGTAAATGCCGAAGTGGTAGTTACCGAATTTTGTTTTTGTACCCCACGCATACTCATACACAGGTGACGACATTCTATTACGATACCCACACCCAGCGGCTGCAGTGTTTCCTGTATGCAGTCCCTTATTTCGTTGGTCAGGCGTTCCTGCACCTGCAGGCGGCGGGCGAAAACATCAACGATGCGTGGTATCTTGCTGAGGCCCACAACATGTCCATTTGGTATATAGGCTACATGTGCTTTACCAAAAAATGGCAGCATGTGGTGTTCGCACATCGAATAAACTTCTATGTCTTTTACCACCACCATCTGGCTATATTCCTCTTTGAACATGGCCGAGGTCAGTATCTCCTTCGCATTCAGGTCATATCCTTGCGTGAGGTATAACATGGCTTTTGCAATTCTTTCGGGAGTTTTTAATAATCCTTCCCGTTTGGGGTCTTCGCCAATTTGCTGTAAAACGCTGTGATAATGTTTGCTCAGGCTATTGATCAATCCGGGATTATACCGGTCGATCTTGGTATAGCCTTCCATTTCATCATCATCGTCCTGGATAGTAGGTTCGTTACTCATTTTGCAGGTTTAGTCGCCAAAGTATTCGGCGGAATTATTTTCGGTTTCATACAACTTCACCGAATGTAAAAAAACACCTTTATACTCTTCTATCGGTGCTTTTAACTGGTTAAATATCTCGATGCACAGCAATTCGGTCGAGGCCATTTTGCCTGCCATAAAAGGGACATCTTTGTTGATGTTTTTATGATCCAGCTTTTCTATCACACGGTCGTTGATGATTATCTTGAGTTCTTTCAGATCCATCAAATAACCCGTTGCGTGGGTAACTTCGCCTTTAACCGTTACAAATAAATTGTAATTATGGCCATGCCAGTTGGGGTTGGCACATTTGCCAAACACCTCTGCATTCTTTTCTTCGCTCCATTCTTCACGGTACATCCTGTGCGCAGCGTTAAAATGCTCTTTCCGTGTAATATATATCATCATAACAATAATTGCCGCAAATATACAAAACAAAAACAGGGGTTTGTTTTATCTTAGCTGTCAAAATAAAGCCATTATGCGTGTATTGTTGGTAGCGGCTACTCAACCAGAGATAGGGATATTGATTTCGGATTTCGGATTTCGGATTTCGGATTTGGATAAACCGGAATGTTATTCACTCACAACTCACAACTCACAACTCACAATACTCATTACCGGCGTTGGCATGGTGGCTACCGCTTTTGCTTTAGGAAAACACCTGGCCATCCATAAGTATGATTTGGCTATTAATTTAGGTATTGCAGGTAGTTTTGATAGAGATATTGCTTTAGGAGAAGTAGTTGAAGTGATTGAAGACAGCTTCTCGGAATTAGGTGCAGAGGATGATGAAAAATTTATAACGATTGACCAATTGGGTTTTGGCGAAAGTGAATTTAAGCCATCGGCACGACTTTATGATTTTGGATTAACTCATATCAGGCAAGTATCGGCCATAACAGTCAACACCGTGCATGGAAATGATAGCAGTATCAAAAAACTAACCGACCGCATACAACCCCAATTAGAAAGCATGGAAGGCGCGGCATTTTTCTATGCCTGTAAACAGGCGGGGGTTCCGTGTCTACAGATCAGGGCAGTGTCAAATTATGTGGAAAAACGTAACCGTGATGCCTGGCAGATAGGGCTCGCCATTAAAAATCTCAATAGCTTTGCTGCTGATCTTTTGAATCAAATGGATCGCCGCTGATTCATTCACCAAGGAAATCTTTAACTCTACTAAAACTGGTAATATGTTACGTGATACTTTGAAATTGCTTTTTAACCGGGATCTTAATCTCCTAAAAGTTGAGATCGAATCGTACAAGAAAGAAACCACTATCTGGCTTGTTGAAGAGGGAATTGCCAATTCAGCAGGTAACCTTTGCCTGCATTTAGTGGGGAACCTTAATTTTTTTATTGGTGCTGAAATTGGCAAAACGGGTTATATCCGGCATCGGGATCTCGAGTTTTCATTAAAGGATGTCCCCAGGGCGGAATTAATTAAAAAAATTGAAAACACAATTCTTGTAGTTGAAGCCGCTTTGAGTACCATAACTGCTGAACAATTAGAAACCACTTATCCTATAGAGGTTTTTGGGCATCCAATGTCAACGGAGTATTTTTTAGTTCACCTGGCAACCCATCTCACTTACCATTTAGGACAAATAAATTATCATAGAAGATTATTAGATAAATGAAATTAACCCTCGGCTTTTCGCCCTGCCCCAATGATACCTTTATTTTCGATGCCCTGATTCATCATAAAATTGACACTGAAGGCCTGGAGTTTGAGGTGTTTTATGATGATGTGGAAACGCTGAACCAAAAGGCTTTCCGCGGCGAACTGGACATTACCAAATTGAGCTACCATGCTTTTGCCTATGTAGCTGATCAATATGTGCTGCTGGACTCGGGTAGTGCGCTTGGTTTTGGCGTGGGACCGATGTTGATCTGCAAAGACAACCCCGAAAAACTCCATTCACAACTCACCATTCACAATTCACCACTCACCATAGGGATTCCCGGCAAATACACCACCGCTAATTTCTTGCTGGGACTGGCATTTCCGGAAGCAACCAACAAAGTGGAAATGGTTTTTTCGGAGATCGAAGATGCTTTGTTAAACGAAAAAATCGATGTCGGCCTCATCATCCACGAGAACCGGTTTACCTACCAGGATAAAGGCCTCAAAAAGATCATCGACCTGGGCGATTACTGGGAAAAAAGAACCGGCTTAGCCATCCCGCTTGGCGGTATTGTGGCTAACCGAAAATTGCCTCTGGATATTCAGCATAAGATCAACCGGGTTTTGCGGAAATCGGTTGAGTTTGCCTTTGCCAATCCAAAATCAGGGCTGGAGTTCATCCGTTCACACGCGCAGGAAATGAGCGAAGAGGTGATGTACAAGCATATTGAACTGTATGTAAACAAATACTCGCTTGATTTAGGCGAAGAAGGCAAAAAAGCGATCAAACTGCTTTTTGATACGGCGAGGGGAAAGAATATTATTCCGGAGATAAAGGAAAAAATATTTCTGTAGAGACGCAATACCTTGCGTCTCAGAATACACAATCCTAAATATGTGAGACGCAAAGTATTGCGTCTCTACGGATATTAATACAACAATTTATCATACGGATACCTATGTGTATGTATATCCTTCACATACCCATAAAGCAGCGCCCTGAACTCCTCCACATTTTCCTTTTTAAGCGCTGAGATAAATATCGCCGGACTATTATTTTTACTCATCCAGCTCTGCTTAAAATCTTCCAGGGTTAATTGCGGGGCATGTTCCTCCGGGCTGGATTGTATGGGCTGATAAGCATCGATCTTATTAAATACGGTTATTATTTGCTTGTTTACCGCGCCTAATTCTTTCAGCGTTTCATTCACGGTCCTGATCTGATCCTCAAAATTTGGATGCGAAACGTCTACCACATGGATCAATATATCTGCTTCGCGCACTTCATCCAGCGTCGATTTAAAACACTCCACCAAATGATGGGGCAGCTTGCGGATAAAACCAACGGTATCTGACAGCAGGAACGGTACATTTTCGATCACCACTTTCCGCACCGTAGTATCCAGCGTTGCAAACAACTTGTTCTCAGCAAACACCTCCGATTTGGAAATCATGTTCATGATGGTGGATTTGCCTACGTTGGTATAACCCACCAATGCCGCACGCACCAGTTGAGTCCGGTTTTTGCGCTGGGTTTCGTTCTGGCGATCTATCAGTTTTAATTTATCTTTCAGCAGGTCGATCTTGTTTAAGATCAAACGCCTGTCGGTCTCAATTTGTGATTCACCCGGTCCGCGCATACCAATACCACCCTTTTGCCGCTCTAAGTGCGTCCATAAACGGGTAAGACGCGGTAATAAATATTGTAGTTGCGCCAGTTCAACCTGAGCCTTGGCTTGCGCAGTCTGCGCACGGTTGGCAAAAATATCGAGGATCAAATTACTCCGGTCAAGTATCTTCACCTGTAGTTCTCTTTCAATATTCCTCAGTTGCGATGGTGTAAGCTCATCATCAAAAACCACAATATCGATCTCTTCGGCAACAACATATTCCCTGATCTCTTCCAGCTTGCCTGTTCCTACAAAAGTGGAACGCTCTGGCCGCTGCATTTTTTGTGTGAAATTCTTTACAGTCAGGCCGCCCGCAGTTTCTACCAAAAACTCCAGTTCTTCTAAATATTCCTTTTCCTGTGCTTCGGTTTCATTTGGGGTAATGATACCAACCAGCACTACTTTCTCCTGCTTCACAGCAGTATCATAAAATTTTTGTTTCATTCAATAATGATCTATCAATCAAAGTGCCAAGGTAAGGATAATGCTATAATCTGTATTAGATTTGCTAAAATGGCAGGTGAACATATTTAAAAACGTGTTTTATAATAATATTAAAAACAACCACGATACGACTGCCAAAAGAAAGCATATCCAGATGCTATTTCTTTAATACTAAAATATCTATGTAGGTAAAAAGTAGTGTCGTGACTATAAAATAGTATCTGTAAACACAAGGTGAGGACTGCTATGATATATAATGTTATTGATATTGCTTTGTAAGGTTTGACACGGTATATGAAGCGATCAATTAAATAAAATATCACAGAAAAAAATAGAAAATAGGCCAAAAAATCAATCGCAAATTCTAAGACAAAAAATTGCCAGGACATCGAACTACCCCAACCAGAGCAGATATATGGCAACGGAAACCCTTGCAACATGGAATTAGGCACATCGACCACTTGAGCGCACATCCATTTTGTAAAAACAAAAAATGAGATCACTGTTAGTGGTAGCACCAATTTTAAGGTCAGCTGTTTCATTGCTTTTGTCTATTCTACAACTCCTTCACAAACTCCCTAATCGCCGCTCCCGGATCTGCCTGTTTCATAAAATTCTCACCTATTAAAAATCCATTAAAGCCTGCCTTTTTTAATTGCTTAATGGTTTCCGGGTTACTGATGGCGCTTTCGGATATTTTTAAAAATTCAGCAGGGATATGTTCTGCCAATTGGTAAGAAGTATCCACCGAAACAGTAAAATCTGCCAGGTTACGGTTGTTTACGCCGATAGCATCCAAATTTGGGTTGATACTACGTTCCAGCTCCTCCAAATTATGCACTTCAAGCAATACATTTAAGCCAAGGCTTTTCGCAAGTGAAGCCAGTTGCTGAATTTCGGCAGGGGTCAATATGGCCGCGATCAGCAAAATAATATCCGCACCCAATGATTTGGCCTCGATCACCTGGAATTCATCGATCATAAAATCCTTGCGCAAAATGGGAATGGCATTGGCCCTCCGGGCCCTAACCAGATCTATCTTTTTACCCATGAAAAAGTTTCGGTCGGTTAAAACTGAAAGCGCCGAAGCGCCAGCCGAAGCATATCCCGTGGTTACATCCTCTACCGATACCCGGTCGTTAATGACCCCTTTTGAGGGTGATCTGCGTTTAAATTCAGCAATGATCCCGGTACGGGTTTCATCCAGTAAAAAATCTTTGAACGACAATATATCCCTGTGAAAAAATTCGGATTCCTCCAGGCTGGTATAAGTTATATGCTTCCTGGCTGATTGTACTTCAGTCCTTTTATGCGCGACAATTTTATCCAATATATTCATAAAGCCCCCTAACCCCCTAAAGGGGGATTTTTAATTTTCTTTTAATAATTAAACTTTAATAAAATGAGTTGCCACCTGCTCAATTCCCCCTTCAGGGGGCGGGGGGCTTAGCCAGTTTTGCATTATTGCCCTTCCATGTTCCGTCAATACCGATTCCGGGTGAAACTGCACGCCCCGCACATCATAATGTTTATGTCTTAATGCCATAATGCTTTGATCTTTTTCATCAATAGCAGTTATCAGCAGATCAGCAGGGAAACCTTTTTCGTCCACCACCCAGGAATGGTACCTGCCTACTCTAAAACTTTCTGGCAGGCCCAAAAATAATTTTTCCTGCTTATCGGTTACTTTGATCGGTGTTGCTATGCCATGCATAGGGTGGCTCAAGTTATACAATTGCCCGCCAAAAACCTCGGCAATAGCCTGCTGACCCAAACAAACCCCGAATATGCTTTTAGTTGGCGCATATTTTTCTATCACCTCCAAAAGTAAACCGGCTTCGGATGGGATACCCGGCCCCGGCGACAGGATAATGTGATCGAAAGCGTCCACATCCCCAATGCTGAACTTGTCGTTCCTCCACACCTCGCATTGCAAACCGATCTCGTTTACCAGATGCACCAGGTTATAGGTGAAAGAATCGTAATTGTCTATTATTAGGATGCTGCCCCCCGACCCCCTGAAGGGGGAGGGATTATTTATATTTTTATTTGCTGTCATATCATTCATATTAAAAACTGATCTCTATTCACTAACGTTCTTTTCTCCCCCTTTAGGGGGTCGGGGGGCTACAGCTCCTCCGCCAGCTCAATGGCTTTTCTTAAAGCTGCTATTTTATTGTCCACTTCCCTTAATTCGCTTTCCGGGTCCGAATCTGCTACGATGCCTGCGCCTGCCTGGTAGTGCAATGTATTATTCTTGCTTAGGAACGACCTGATCATAATGGCATGGTTAAAGTCGCCATTAAAACCTAAGAAACCGATGGCACCGCTATAGAAGCTGCGTTTGCTTTTTTCATTTTCGTCAATGATCTCCATCGCACGGTATTTTGGCGCACCGCTTAGTGTACCGGCCGGGAAGGTATCTGCGACAATTTTGAAGGAGGAAACCCCCGGAAGCAATTTCCCGCTCACATGAGAAACCAAATGGATCAAGTGCGAATAGTACTGCACTTCCTTAAATGCTTTTACTTCTACTTGTTCGCAATGCCGGCTCAGATCGTTACGCGCCAGGTCAACCAGCATCACATGCTCAGCTGATTCCTTTGGGTCATTTTCCAGCATGCGGGCGATCTCGGCATCCTTGATATCATCACCGCTGCGTTTAAATGTCCCGGCAATCGGGAATATGCTGGCCACCTTACTTTTTATGGTGATCTGTGCCTCGGGCGATGAACCGAATATCCTGAAATCGCCATAATCAAAATAAAACAAATAAGGTGATGGATTGATGGAACGTAAAGCCCTGTAAACATTAAACTCATCCCCCAAAAACTTTCTTGAGAATGGCCTCGATGGCACGATCTGGAAAACATCACCCCTGAAAATGTGTTGCTTCATTTTATCAACCACCGCCATAAACTCCTCACCGGTCAGGCTTGATCTTTCTTCGCTATTGCTTTGGAAATGATACTCCGGGAAGTTTTTGTTCTTGATCAGGTATTCTACTTTCTCAATGCTGCCGCTTTCTGATTGCCCGTCAGTCTGATTATGAAAAATATGCAGCTCGTTTTTAAAATGATCGATAGCGATAATGTAGCGGTAAATATGGTATTGCATCACCGGTATCTTGCGGGTATCGTCGCTGCTTTGTTTTAGTTTGATGGTTTCAAAATGCTCTACGGCCTCATGCGTGAAGTAGCCGAATAAGCCGTTGGATATAATTTTGGATGGGTTTTCAGTCACCTCAAAATCAGCCAGGAAATTGCTCAACTGTTCAACCAGGTCAAATTCGCCGGGCTTCAATGTTTCGGTACTGCCATCGGGGTAACTCTTTTTTAATTGGCCATCATTAAGCACCAGTCCGCTGATAGGCTCGCAGCAAACATAGCTCATGCTGTTTTCGCGGCTATGGTAATCCGAGCTTTCCAGTAAAAGCGAGTTGGGGAAAACATCCCGCAGCCGCAGATAGATACTTACCGGGGTAGTAGTATCGGCTAATAGTTTTTTGGTAGTAGTGGTAATCTTATATGGTTTCATTTGTTGTTTTCAAAAAGTGTTATAAATAAAAAACCCGGCGTTGGTTGTCGCCGGGCTCATATTAGGTTTACAATAGGTTAGTAATTGCTCTCAAAAATACATCCGGCTGCCATACTTTGTATAGTGCCACCAGCTATTGTTATAGATATTTTTGATCATCGCGGTCACAAATTTATAAAGAAAAATGAATTACCAAATTTTTTGTCAAAATAAATTGTATTTTTTTAACGATGTAAGTCTAATAAGCCCAGTAATTATACCTTTTTAGGGGATATTCTATAAAAATTTACAGATCAGGACATTCCAAGCAAATCCCTCTTACTTAATACGATCATCACAATAATGATCAAAAGCGCCAGCGTATAGTATATCGCTATCGCTTTGTGTTTGGCTTCGGGCAGGGCAGCTTTTTTCGATTTGCTATGACCTATCGTGATGATAGCAATAGCAATGATCATCCCTACTAAATGCTCCATCGTCCAGTAACGCGTATCAAACTGTTTCATCGTTTGGCTATTGAACTGCACAAATGGACTAAGGAAATATAAAATAATTCCGATCAATAACATGGTGTGTGCCGATATCATGGCAAACAGGTTCAGCTTGCGGTTGCCTTCACTGTAGGCTTTTTTACCCAGCCAATCGGCCCAGGCCCTGATAATGGCTAAAAGAAGAAGTAGTAATACCAAATACCTGAAACCGGAATGCAGGTGCAGGAAAAAACTATACGCGTTCATTTGTTTGTGATTGAGGGTTAATGAATTGATGAGATTTGATGTAACAAATATATGATGATTGTGCTAAAAATTACTTAGTGTATCAAATGTTTAAATATATTAGTGCAAAACTATTCTCAGTATGAAACGAATTCTACTTTTTTGTTTTGCCCTCCTTATTTTCCATTTAAGCAGGGCCCAGGAAACTTTCCCGGTAAATGGCGCGCAGGACATCCGTCCGGGGTTGTATGCATTTACTAATGCAACCATTGTAGTAAGCGCCAATCAAACCATTGCCAACGGCACCTTGCTTGTTAAGGACAGGCAGATAGAGGCGGTTGGGCAAGGCGTTAAGATCCCGAAAGGCTACATCATGGTTGACCTGAAAGGGAAATACATTTATCCAGGCCTGATCGATGCTTACACAAGCTACGGCTTGCCCGAGGCACCGCGACAAGGTTTCAGCCGGGGGCAAATCGTACCCGTATCAACCAAAACCGGCGCTTACGGCTGGAACGAGGCCATCAAACCCGAAATGAATGTAAAAGCCATATTTCATGTGGATGCGGCTAAAGCCGAAGAGTTTAAAAAGAACGGCTTTGGTACGGTGCAATCATTGATACATGATGGCATTGCGCGCGGAACGTCATCGGTGGTTTCATTGGCCGATGAGCGCGACAACCAGGTAATGCTGAAAGATGAAGCGGCCGCTCATTATTCCTTCAGTAAGGGAACAGCCGCCACCAACTATCCTTCGTCATTGATGGGGAGTATCGCTTTGCTGCGCCAGACCTATTATGACGGCGGGTGGTACAGCAAACAACCAAAAGAGGAATATAATATCTCGCTGGCTGAGTTTAACCGCGAGCAGAATTTGCCGCAAATATTTGAAACAACCGACCCATTGAATGTTTTGCGTGCCGATAAAATAGCCAAAGAGTTTGGCAAGCAGTATATTTTCAAAACTGATGGCGAAGAATACCGCCGCATTGATGCCATGAAGAATACCGGCAGCAGCTTTATTATTCCGCTTACCTTCCCGGAGGCTTATGATATCGAAGATCCTTTTGATGCGCGCAACGTAACTTATGACCAGTTAAAAGGCTGGGAGTTGGCGCCAACCAACCCCGCTGTAATGGAAAAAGCCGGGATACGTTTTGCCATCACTTCATACGGCCTGCAAAATGCACGCGATTTCTGGACAAATCTTCGTACTGCTTTGGATTATGGATTGAGCCAGAAACAAGCTTTACTATCGCTCACTGAAATCCCTGCCGAAATGCTGGGTGTATCAGATAAAGTAGGCACACTTACTAAAGGTAAGCTGGCCAACTTTATTATTACGTCAGACACACTATTCAAAAAGGATAATATTATATATGAGAATTGGGTTGAAGGACGCCAGTACATCGTGAGCCGTATGAACGTGACCGACCTGCGCGGTGTTTATTCCCTTGCGGGTGACGGCCTGGCTAATATCAAGCTAAAAATAGGCGGTACACCAGGCTCGTATGAGATCAATGTGGAGCGTGCCGGTGCCGACAGTGTAAAAGCCAAAGGAACTTTGAACCGGACAGGAGATATGGTAACCATCTATTTCGACCTGAAAAATAAACCAGCGGGCAGTATCAGGCTGAGCGGTTATATCTCGGCGCTTTCGCCAATTGCTTTGAGCGGGGATGCAGTATTACCCGATGGCACCGTTACAAGGTGGACGGCATCATACGCCGGCCCTGCACCAGCACCGAAACCAGACCGCAATCAGAAACCATCTTTAGCGGTTGGCCCGGTGGTGTATCCATTTGCACCTTATGGCAATGCCGATCTGCCAAAGTCTGAAACTGTATTATTTAAAAACGCTACCGTTTGGACAAACGAAAAAGAAGGTATCCTTCAAAATACGGATGTGCTTATAGAGAATGGGAAAATTAAAGCGGTTGGTAAAAATCTTTCGGCCCCAAACGCCAAAGTGATCGATGCTACAGGTAAGCATATTTCGGCAGGTATTGTGGATGAGCACTCGCACATTGCCGTTACAGGCGGTGTTAATGAGGGCACACAGGCCGTAACATCTGAAGTGCGTATTGCCGATGTGCTGGATTCTGAAGATATACAGCTTTACCGCCAATTGGCAGGAGGGGTGACTACCTCGCATATCCTGCATGGCTCGGCTAATCCTATCGGCGGTCAAACCCAACTGATCAAACACCGCTGGGGCGTATTGCCCGATGAAATGAAATTTGAGGGAGCGCCCGGCTTTATCAAATTCGCACTGGGCGAAAATGTGAAACAAAGCAACTGGGGTATCCCTCCGGGTACACCTAATATGCGTTTCCCGCAGTCACGCATGGGGGTTGAGCAGGTTTATGTTGATGCTTTTACCCGCGCTAAAGAATATGAAGCGGCCCGTGCTGCAAAAGGAAGCACCACCCGCCGCGACCTGGAGCTTGACGCCCTGGTTGAGATATTAAAAGATGAACGTCACATCACTTGTCACTCTTATGTGCAATCAGAAATTAATATGCTGATGCATGTTGCTGATTCTATGGGTTTCCATGTCAATACTTTTACCCACATACTGGAAGGGTATAAAGTGGCTGATAAGATGAAGGCCCGCAATATTGCAGGTTCAACCTTCTCCGATTGGTGGGCTTATAAAATGGAGGTGCAGGAGGCTATACCTTACAACGGCGCTATTATGCACCGGATGGGGATTACTACGGCTATCAATTCTGATGATGAAGAAATGGCCCGCAGGCTGAACCAGGAAGCCGGGAAGGCAATAACCTACGGCAAAGTGTCCGAAGAGGAAGCGTTAAAATTCGTAACCCTAAATCCGGCTAAAATGCTGCACGTGGATAATCGCGTAGGTAGCATCAAGCCGGGCAAGGATGCGGATTTGGTGGTATGGTCAGCCGATCCGTTATCTATTTATGCTGTTGCTGAAAAAACCTATGTAGATGGCATACCTTATTGGGATATTGAAAAAGATGCTGCCAAACAAAAAGCGCTTAAAGCCGATGAGGCGCGTATCATCCAAAAAATGATCGAGGCAAAAAACAAGGGCGCCGCCACGCAGAAACCTGATGGGGCCCCACGCCGGCCGCGTTATACTTGCGACGACATTGAGGACGATGCCTACGTAGTTGCCGATGATTATAACGGTATGCAAACAAAAAATACAGACGAGCAAAGCAGGAACAAACAATAACCCTAATTAAGAAGAAACATGAAAAAGATATTTTTTAGCATTTGGGGATTATTGCTTGGCACGATCCTCGCTTACGGGCAAGCCAATATTTCGCCTGCACCGGCACAGTCCAAACCCATCGTCATTACTAATGCTACTATCCATGTGGGTAACGGACAGGTGATCAACAACGGCTATATTGCTTTTGATAAAGGAAAAATTACCGCTATCGGCGAAGGCGCTGCGCCAAATACAGGCGGGGTCGAAGTGATCGATGCAACAGGCAAACAACTGTATCCCGGCTTTATCTGCCCGATTACCACACTTGGGTTGGTGGAAATTGAAGAAGGCGCACGTGGAACGGTAGATGATTATGAGATCGGGGCGCTTAATCCTAATGTGCGTAGTATTATTGCTTATAATACCGATTCCAAAGTGATACCTACCGTACGTTCAAACGGGATATTATTGGCCCAGCCAACGCCGTCGGGTGATCTGATCTCCGGTCAGTCATCCGTAGTACAATTGGATGCCTGGAACTGGGAAGATGCTGCCTATAAAACCGATATCGGTATCCACATGGATTGGCCGGTGATACGTCCGCCAAGTCGCCGGAGGCCTCCTGCCGGTGGTACCCCGGAAGAATCCCCTGCTGAGCGCACCTTAAAAGCATTGGATGCCATTTATAGTTTGTTTGCAGAAGCCAAAGCTTATTCTGAAGCTAAACCGGCGGTGATTAACCTGCGTTTTGAAGCTATGAAGGGCTTGTTCGATGGCAGCAAAAAACTGTTTGTAAATGCCAACGGGGCAAAGGAGATCATACAGGCGGTAACGTTTGCCAAAAAGATGGGTATATCCGAAGTAATTGTTGGCGGTGCCGAATCGTACCTGGTTACCAGTTTATTGAAAGATAATAATGTACCCGTTATTTTGAGGGAAACACAGACGTTGCCTGATAAAGAAGACGATGACGTGTACCTGCCATACAAACTGCCAAAAATATTGCAGGACGCAGGTGTAACGTATGGTTTAACCGGTATCGGTTTCTGGCGGCAGCGTAACCTGCCTTTCGAGGCCGGGCAAGCCTGCGGGTTTGGGCTGACCAAAGAGCAGGCCATATCCATGATCACCATGAACAACGCCAAAATTTTAGGCATCGATAAGACCACCGGGACATTGGAAGTAGGCAAAGATGCCAACCTGTTTATCTCTAAAGGTGATGCCCTGGATATGATCACACTGGATGTTGAAACCGCCTTTATACAGGGCCGCAACATCAACCTGGATAATTTGCACAAGCAACTTTACCGGAAGTTTAGCGCGAAGTATGGGTTAAAGGCGGAGTAGCCACCTTTCAAACTTGCGAAGTTTTAAAAACTTCGCAAGTTTTGGACAGTATTGAATAGCAATGGGTTTAGGCCTATCGCTATTTTTTTCTATCGTCAAAGTCTTTAAATAGTATGGCTATTTAATTTTATAAGATTTCATTCTTAAAATCAATTAAGAGATATTTTCCTCATTAATTTCCTTGAAAAATCAGCTTCAGCATCCAACGAGGCAATCATTTCTCCCCCAGCATTTGATAATCTTGCTAGATCATTATATGGTATAGCCTTCTGATTCGAAAAAATCAACAAGCTATCAAAATCAGCCCTTACTCTTAATAGCCTTTCCAAAATAATTGTAGTTAATCTTGCTTTATCTCGATTAGGAATTCCAAATAGAAACAGTGGTGCATGCTTTCCTTCTATTCTATAATCTATTGGATAATCATTCGCATTCTCCATTTGATCAAAATAATAATCCTTTGTTATTTTGCCATCGGGAATAATCTTATTAAGTTGTTCATCAAGATC
>JABDFM010000025.1:973-2296 GCA_013286565.1 Bacteroidota bacterium | reverse complement strand
AATGTAGATTCAGCTCTAAATCTATTTAGAAAAGTCAAATCATTGATTTTTGTTAATCCCTGTCCCAATCTAAATATACTATTACTTAAACTTTCAATGGGGGTATCGATATAAAATTCTCCATTCTCTTCCTTTATATCTACTTCTGAAAGTATTTGATTTAATAATTCGCCCCTTGTTCCTTCTCTAAATTTATCAATTTCATTGTCATAACTTAAATGCATCATTGTGTGTCCCATGTCTGTGAGCCTTAAAATTCCACCAGCTATTTCCTTTATGTAAATTTGATACGGGTCACCGTCTGGAAAAGAAAAAGGTGTTTTAACCAATAATAAGGTTTCATTTTTGGGTATAACTTTAACTTCTGCGCACATAAATTTGCAGAGTGCATTTTGTAATATACTAATATCTATATTCATTTTTAAAATAAGCTCGGTTGGTTTGTTATTTCGGGTGTAGTATTTATACCCTTAACATTACAGTCTGTGATTAAACAATGAAAAGCACCATTAACAGTTTTATATCTACTGGTATTTTCAGCAAAACCTTCCGGTTTACGATTAGCTTTAATATATTTTTCTGTAGCGATATGTATATGGCAAATGTACTCTAATCTTTCTTTTTCTATAAAATTCAAATGATCATGATTTGATCCATTATATCTTTTTAACGTAAAAGATTCACCGTTGGGAGCTAGCCAACTTATTCCTGAAGAAAAATCATCTTCCATTCCTTCTCTCATATTTTGTCTTTTATAAATAATAAACTCCCTATCCGTACCATCCGTAGCTATAGCTTTATAGTTAAGTTGTTCATGACCATCTTTCAGTTTAGTTCTAGAATTAGGGTTGTTTAATTTTTTAGGACAGGTAATCAAATCATTAATTTGACTATCTGTTAAACTTTCAAAAGCCATATTTTTGTGATAAGAAATAGAATAATCTTAAATATAATAAATTACAATATATGTTAGTTTATCATAAAATGCAAACTCTATTAATCTCATTTACAATTAATCACTTACCCTCCATTGCTTTATTAGTAAATGAATTATCAATATCTCGACTTTATTGAACATAAAATAAAGTTTAATCCGTGTTGCTTACCTACCTCCCAAAACTAAACTTCCCCATCAAAACCGCCGGGTTATTACCGATCCTGATCGGCTCACCGGATAGTGCCTCGTTACCCAGCAAGGCAAATAATATAGCTTCCTTTGCATCCGGGTTGATGCCTAAATCGCCGGTATTGGCAATTGTTGCTTTTGGCAACAGGTGTTTGAGGCAGTTGATCACAAATTGATTTTTCGCTCCGCCTCCGCTG
>JABDFM010000025.1:0-907 GCA_013286565.1 Bacteroidota bacterium | reverse complement strand
ATGGTGTCTTCGGGTGTAATATCCCAGATGCCTGATACTTGTTTGGCATCCTCTAAATAAGCTATGTTAAACAATTCCGGTCCGGTAGTCTTTGGCGCTTGGTCGCTGAAGAACGGGTGATCAAGCAGGGCTTTGAGCAATTCGTTATTCACTGTACCCGACAGGGCGATCCGGGAATCCTTATCATAGGGCTTATTAAAATATTCCCGGCAGGCGGCATCGATCAGCGTATTCCCAGGGCCGATATCAGTACATACTACGTTGCTGTAATCTCCGTCGGCAGGTAGATAAGTTAAATTGGCAATACCGCCGATATTTAATAATATCCTGTCCTCGCCGGGTTTGCTGCCTAATAATACATCACCATAAAGGGCCAAAGGCGCGCCCTCGCCACCGGCAGCAATATGCTTTTGCCGAAAATCGCTGATGGTTAAAATGCCCGTTTTAATTGCCAAATGATCGCCATCGCCTATTTGTAAAGTAGCATTAGGGTATTCAGCTTGTTGGTGCAATCTTTTGGGCGCATGATAAATAGTTTGCCCGTGACTGGCGATAAAATCAACTTCAGCAGGTTTGATATTCCATTTGGCCAATGCTTCTAAAACCAATTCGCCATGAAATGTGCCGATGTAGGCATTCAGCAAGGTGATCTTTTCCAAGTCGACCAGTCGGCGAGAAAATATTTCATGTACTTCCTGCTTAAAATGATCGTGGTAAAAGGTGGTTGTAAACTGAAGCATCTCAAATTTGGTGTTGACGCCGTTACCTGTAAATCGGCACAAGGCAATATCCAGCCCGTCCAATGAGGTGCCCGACATCAAACCAATGCCTAATTTTTCCGGCTTTTGGGCGATTTTAAATAGATTTTGCAGGTTTTGATTCATTGCTAACAGTATCTCAATTTACA
>JABDFM010000024.1 GCA_013286565.1 Bacteroidota bacterium | reverse complement strand
GAAGTGCTGCATGATATTGGCAATGCGTTGGTGGGTTTTGGTTCCTATTTAACAAGGATAAACCGGGTAGTTGAAAAAAACAACCTGGAAGGTATCAAAAATCTTAACCAGTTTTTAAGAACACAGCAAGATTTAATAGGCAATGCTATAGGCGTTGATAAAGCTGCCGCATTGGTATCTATAACCGATGGGATAGCGAAAACCCAGGCTGAGAATCAGAAAGAAGTAGGCAGCTCCATCACTGAACTTTTAAATATCGTTTCGCACGTACAGGAGATACTGAACATCCAGCGTCAATTTGTGCGGGGCCACGGCGGTTCGCACGATAGGAAACCGGTAAACATTGTAAATATCATTGAGGATTGCCGGTCTATGCTGTTTGCGTCTATGGATAAAAAGGGCGTCAAGCTTCATGTTAATATCAAGCAGGGTAAATACGTTATTAAGGGCGATCATACCAAATTGATGCAGGTGATATTAAACGTCATGAAAAATAGCCTGGAAGCAATCGACATGGAAAAGGAAGAAAAAAGCATCTCTATTTCTATGGAATCTACAGATGAGTTGATGTCATTAAAAATTTCTGATACCGGACAGGGTTTTGATAAAGAAACCAGCAGCAGGTTCTTTGAAAGGGGCTTCACCACAAAGAAAAGCGGCACAGGCCTCGGATTATATAATTGCAGGTCGATAGTTGAAAGTCATGCTGGCTCATTCGACATTAGTAGCGACGGCGTTGGCTTCGGTGCAGTAACCATCATAAAATTTGCTTTATAACAACCTTAACTATATCAACAAAAAAAGGCCCCTGTAATTGGGGCCTTTTTCATTTACTTATAATCAAGCTAAATTATTTCTTTTCAAAATCCGACGCCCGTGGCAAAGCATCTGTTGCACTGCCGAGCCTGCTATTTTTTACGCCGTAACTAAAGTAAATGACCAGGCCTATGATCAACCAGGCTAATGCACTTAATTGTGTTGAAAGCGGCAAACTGATGATCATTGCCAAACAGATCAAAATACCCAATATTGGCACTAAAGGTACAAGCGGGGTTTTGAAAGGCCTTTCCATGGTAGGGTTTGTCCTTCGGAGCAGCATCACACCGATACATACCAGCACAAACGCGAATAGTGTACCAATCGAGGTTAGGTCACCTGCTATACTTTCAGGCAGGAATGCTGCAAAAAGTCCAACAAAAACAAACAGTATCATATTGCTCTTGTAAGGCGTGCTGAATTTTGGGTGAAGATCAGAAAATACTTTTGGTAATAATCCATCAGTTGACATGGTGTAGAACACCCTTGACTGTCCTAATAGCATTACTAATATTACTGAAGAGAAACCGGCCAATATAGCGATGGTTACCAGGGTAGACAGCCAGCCGAAACCGTGCATATAAGTAGTGATAGCATAAGCTACAGATGCTTCTTTACCGGCGTGCATAAAGTCCTGGTATGGTGCTACACCAGTTAATACCCATGAGAACAAGATATAAAGGATAGTACAAACCACCAGTGATCCTAAAATACCAATAGGCATATCTCTTTTTGGATTTTTAGCTTCCTGCGCAGCTGTAGAAACCGCATCAAAGCCAATGAACGCAAAAAACACGATAGCGGACCCGGTGAGCACCCCACCCCAGCCGTGATTAAAGAACGGCTTATAGGAATATGTTGTACCATCTGGCAACACGGCCGCAGGTGCATTAGCCGGAATAAGGTATGGTGTATGGTTAAGCGGGTTGATATAATGCCAGCCTATAACGATAAACACCAATACGATAGCCACCTTGACAAATACGATGACCGCATTAACGGTAGCTGATTCCTGAGTACCTTTTATTAATAATGCTGAAAGTAAAAATAGTATCAGCAAAGCAGGCAGGTTGATGATACCGTGGTGGGTAACACCACCAATAAGGATTTTTTCTAACGGAGAATGACACCATTCGAACGGTATTCGCCCCCCGAGGAGCTTATTCGCATACTCGCTCCAACTTATGGATACCGTTGCCGCACCGAGGGCATATTCGAGCACTAAAGCCCAGCCAATGATCCAGGCAACAATTTCGCCCATAGTAGCATACGCGTAGGTGTAAGCGCTACCTGCTATTGGAATGATGGAAGCAAATTCGGCATAACACAAACCGGCAAAGGCACAACCAACAGCGGCAATGATAAAGGAAATGGTTACTGCAGAACCAGCGTGGGCACCTGCGGCAGCGGCTGTCCTCACAAAAAGACCGGCACCAATAATTGCCCCGATGCCGAGAGCGATCAGGCTGCCCGCACCCAGCGTACGTTTAAGAGTGCCATGTCCCTCTTCGGGCGTGGCCATTAATTGTTCAAGAGATTTTTTTACAAATAATTTCATTATAAGATCAGTTATATTGACGTGAATTCAGTTATTTCCAAACGTACTTAAATTTATTGAAAACATAAAGAACCGAATGTAACAATGGGATGGAAAAGGTTTTCGGAATTATAGTTGGGGGAAATCATCTACCTATCAAAAAAATATTGGATTGCGATTGGTGTGAAATACGGAAATCACATAAACTAATTGCGTATCTTCTTCAACCCTGTAAACAATAAAGTATGGGAATACTTTGAACGCGGCAAAAACGATAGCGATATGAAAACTTTATCTCGAATTGAAGTGGATTTTCAGCAATCAGGTGCAGGTAGTGATCTACCTCGTTTAAAAACTTTTTGGCAAGCCCGGGTTGTTGCTCTTCATACCATTTACAAGCTTCAGAAACTTCTATTTCAGCTTCTGTTAATAGCTTAACGATATACATTCTCTAAGTTCTTCTTTATTTCATCCCAATTGCGGGCCGAAGTTTTCCCTTCTGCAAATGCAGTATCTCGCCGGATTATTTCTTTTTCCTGTTCAGTAGTTAATGTAATATCGCCGGGCGTAGATTGATAGTCATATTGCAAGCTATTAAGAAATGCAAGCAACACTTTCTCCTCTTCTTCATTTCTTAAATTAACGACAACTGTCATATCTCAAATTTACGATACTTATTTTACAATTATGAGTATGAACAAAAAAGGGACCCAAAAACTGAAGTCCCTTTTTTAATATTGCTTTAAAGATATTATCCTTTTTTATCAATCTTGATCGCATTGGTATTCACCGCCTGCATCCTGATCTCTTTTTGTACCGGATGATGAATACTTGCTGTTTTTTGAACATTAGCATTCAGGTGAGGTGCGATAACTAAAGAAACGATCGACATCAATTTGATCAATATATTCATTGACGGGCCAGAGGTATCTTTGAACGGATCACCTACGGTATCACCTGTTACGGATGCCTTATGTGGTTCTGATTTTTTGTAAAACATCTCGCCATTGATCTCACATCCTTTTTCGAATGATTTTTTGGCGTTGTCCCATGCACCACCCGCGTTGCTCTGGAATAAACCCATCAGCACACCGGATACGGTTACACCGGCCAACATACCGCCTAAAACTTCGGGACCGAAGGTAAAACCGACAATGATCGGGGTGATCAATGCGATCAGTCCGGGAGCAACCATTTCGCGTATAGAGGCTTTAGTTGATATCGCTACGCATTTTTCGTACTCAGGTTTTGCTTTGTATTCCATGATACCCGGTATTTCGCGGAACTGGCGGCGAACTTCTTCCACCATCGCCATAGCTGCGCGACCTACTGCTGAAATACATAAGGAAGAAAAGATAAACGGTATCATACCGCCCACAAATAAACCTGCTAATACAGGCGCTTTATAAATATCAATATGCTCGATACCTGCCACACCCACAAAGGCTGCAAATAAAGCCAGTGAGGTTAACGCTGCCGATGCAATGGCAAAACCCTTACCGGTAGCAGCGGTAGTGTTACCTACGGCATCTAAATTGTCTGTACGGTGACGTACTTCTTCTGGTAAACGGCTCATTTCGGCAATACCACCCGCGTTATCCGCGATCGGGCCAAATGCATCAATAGATAGTTGCATAGCTGTAGTTGACATCATACCCGCCGCAGCAATTGAAACCCCATATAGACCTGCGAAGTAGTAGGAGCCATAAATACCTGCCGCTAATACCAGGATAGGCAATACGGTTGATTCCATACCCACAGCTAAACCGCCGATAATATTGGTGGCATGGCCCGTTGATGATTGCCTGATGATACCTAGCACCGGGCGTTTGCCCATCGCTGTATAATATTCGGTGATCATTGACATTAAAGTTCCGACAACTAAACCAACTACGATAGCCATATAAACGCCATTCCTTGTAAAATGCGATGCACCATCTTTTAAAATGCCGCCTGCCTCGTCACGAATCATGTGCAGATCATCGGCTGGCAGCATCCACTGTACTAAAAAATAAGTAGCTATTGCTGTTAAAATGATGGAAGACCAGTTACCTATGTTCAATGCTTTTTGTACACTGTCGGTTTCGTTTTTGATTTTAACAAATGCTGCCCCAACTATGGAGAATATTAATCCCAAACCTGCAATTACCATCGGTAATAATATCGGGGCTATACCGCCAAACTGATCGTGCGATACGATCTCGCGGCCAAGCACCATGGTAGCCAGCATCGTAGCAACGTAAGAACCGAATAAGTCGGCGCCCATACCGGCCACATCACCTACGTTATCACCTACGTTATCGGCAATGGTAGCCGGGTTACGCACGTCGTCCTCAGGAATACCTGCTTCTACTTTACCTACAAGGTCGGCGCCCACGTCGGCAGCTTTGGTATAAATACCACCGCCAACACGCGCAAACAACGCGATCGATTCGGCGCCTAATGAAAATCCGGCTAAAACATCCAATGCCCTTGCCATATCCTCGCCGTTTACGGTACTACCGGCAACGTTTTTAACATAAAAAGTATAAAACACGATAAACAACGATCCTAAACCGATGATAGCTAAACCTGCTACACCAAGACCCATCACGGTACCACCAGTAAACGATACCTTTAATGCTTGTGCCAAACTGGTACGCGCAGCCTGTGTGGTGCGTACGTTAGCTTTAGTAGCGATACGCATACCGATAAAACCCGCAAAGGCCGATAAAAACGCCCCGGTAATAAATGAAAGCGCTATAACAGGGCTCGAGGTAGCAACCGTAGTGCCCGACCAGGCAAGCAATATAGCTGCAACAATTACGAAGTAGCTAAGTATTTTCCACTCGGCGCGTAAAAAGGCCATCGCGCCATCAGCGATATAGCCTGAAAGCTCCGTCATGGTGGCGTCACCTGCGTCCTGCTTGGTAACCCATGCCGACTTAGCCAGCATAAAGAATATACCTATCAATCCAAAAGCGGGAATAAAATAAATTAAGTTATTGTAAATAAAATCCATACTAACAATTTTGTTTCTAAATGATTATGTGAGATCGTGACTCGGGTGCAAAAATAATTGGACGGCGCAAAATAACAAATTTAATTTCTTTGCAGCGCATCGCTCAATTATAAAATTTTTAAATAGCTTAGACCCTTAAACATATTCTTATTTGATGAAAGAAGATTTGAAGCAACCGCAGATGAAGCACGAGCTTAGCCTGCTGGATGGCACTATGCTGGTAGCCGGGTCGATGATCGGCTCGGGGATATTTATTGTAAGCGCGGATATTACCCGCAATGTAGGCTCAGCCGGATGGCTGATCGTAGTGTGGCTCCTCACCGGTTTTATGACCCTTACTGCCGCTTTGAGTTACGGCGAGCTAAGTGGGATGTTCCCAAAAGCAGGCGGTCAGTATGTTTATTTAAAAGAATCCTACAATAAATTGATAGGCTTTTTATATGGCTGGAGTTTTTTCGCGGTGATACAAACCGGGACCATTGCAGCGGTGGGTGTGGCTTTTTCCAAGTTCACTGCCTACCTGATACCTGCGGTGAGCGAAGATAATATCCTGTTTAAACAGGGATTTATTAAGATCAGCGCTGCGCAGATAGTTTCCATCGTGCTCATTATCATTTTGACCTTTGTGAATACGCGTGGTGTAAAAAGCGGTAAGATCATCCAAACTACTTTTACTATGACCAAGCTGTTAAGTTTGTTCGGGTTGATCGCCTTTGGTTTTTTGGCTTTCAAGGGTGATATATGGCATGCCAACTGGGCAAATGCCTGGAATTTGCAAAAACTGAATATGGATGGCACTTTTAGCAGCTATACCATGGATGCCGCGCTTGGGGCTATGGCGATAGCCATGGTAGGCTCTATCTTCAGCAGCGATGCATGGAACAGCGTAACCTTTGTAGCAGGCGAAATGAAGAACCCTAAACGCGATGTGGCGTTAAGCATGATGTTCGGCACGTTAATAGTTACCCTTATTTATGTACTGGCGAACGTGGTTTATACCGGCGTACTGTCGCTGCATGATATCGCCACTGCCGATAAGGACAGGGTGGCTGTTGCCGCGTCGCACGTTATATTCGGCAATGCGGGTACTGTGGTTATCGCGTTGATGATCATGGTGTCCACCTTTGGCTGCAACAACGGGTTGATCCTGTCGGGGGCCAGGGTATATTATACCATGGCGAAGGACGGCCTGTTTTTCAAGCGTACAGGCGAGTTAAATAAATTTTCTGTACCCGGGTTTGGTTTATGGATACAATGTTTAGTGGCCTGCGTGCTTTGTTTGAGCGGTCGTTATGGTGATCTGCTGGATATGATCTCGTTCGTGGTGGTGATATTTTATGTGCTGACCATTTTTGGCATCTTTCGGCTAAGGGCCTCGCGACCAAATGCAGAACGGCCTTATAAAGCCATTGGCTATCCTGTTTTACCGGCTATTTATATTTTGATGGGGATTGCGTTTTGTATTTTATTGGCGATTTACGAGCGCACCTATACTTTGGCTGGGTTAGGTATCGTATTGGTAGGTATCCCGATCTATTTTATCGCCCAAAGAAATTCATCTGATGAAAGTAAGGCTACTACTGATAATTAATTTTATACTGATTGCGGGTTATGCCGGCGCACAATCGCTGAACCAGAAACTGCAAACGGCTTTTAATCATTTGCAGCAGGATAGCCAGTTCAGGTATGCCTCGGTATCGCTTACTGTTTTGGATGCTAAAACCGGGGAAACCGTGTTTGCTGCTAATCCAAATATGGGACTGGCAACGGCATCCACGCTTAAAGTTATTACCTCCATCACTGCATTTAATGTTTTAGGGAAGGATTTTCAATACCAAACGCAGTTTGGTTATAGTGGCACTATTGCCGCAGATGGCACACTCAACGGCGATCTCATTATCAGAGGCGCGGGCGATCCAACATTGGGCAGTTGGCGCTACGAAGGGCATCATGAGAATGAGATTTTAAGCCAGCTGGTTGCCGCCCTGCAAAAAGCGGGCATTAAAAAGATCAATGGACGGGTGATCGGGGATGATTCCATCTTCGGCACACAATCCATTCCTGACGGCTGGATATGGATGGATGTAGGTAACTATTATGGCGCTGGAGCATCCGGTCTTTGCTGGCGCGAAAACCAGTTCGACATTAAATTTAAAACCGGGCGGGTAGGTACGCCCATCGGCGTGATCAAAACCGTGCCTTTTACACCCTACCTTAATTTTAAAAGCGAATTATTGAATGCGCCTTCCGGCACCGGCGACAATGCTTATGCCTACCTGCCTGTAAATAGCAATATGATGTACCTGCGGGGCACTTATGCGGAAGATAAGGATAAGAAAAGCATTTCTGTAGCCATCCCCGATCCTGCTTTTGATGCGGCCTATCGTTTAGCCGATACTTTGCGGCGGTTAGGTATTTTAGTGAGCGGCGGCCCGGAATCTGTTTTAACTTTAAATGCCAAAGGGCAACCTTTACCTGCGATCAGCAATAACCTGGCTACCATCCCATCACCTACCCTGGGCAAGATAGTTTACTGGCTCAATCAAAAAAGCATCAACCTGTATGCCGAGCAATTGCTTAAAACCATTGCCTGGAAATTGGGTAAGCAACCCTCCACTAATAACGGCGTAGAAGCCGAGCAGGATTTTTGGAAAGCACGCGGTATCGACCCGAACTCTTTAAATGTTGCCGATGGCTCCGGCCTTTCTCCTGGCGACAGGGTAACTACTCTTACCATGGCCACCGTTCTCAAATCTGCAAAAGGCACCGACTGGTTCCCTGATTTCTATGAAAGTCTGCCAACCTACAACGATATGAAAATGAAAAGCGGCAGCATCCTCAACGTACTAACCTACGCAGGTTACCAAACCCATAACGGTCGAGAGCTTTGCTTTTCTATTATGGTGAATAATTTTAATGGATCGTCAAAGGGTGTTAAGGAGAAGATGTTTAGGGTGCTGGATGAATTGAAATAACCTTGCGGTTCAAACATTATTCCGTCCCGCTCATAGCCGCGGGGGCCTAGTTACTTTGACGCGTCAAAGTAACCAAACCGCTTGTCAGCAGAAATGCTTCTTTTCGCTCTTGGCCTTTGCACACAATCAGTCGAAACCACGGGCTGCAAAATATTGCCCAGTTACTGTCGCTCAAGGCCGATACACGGCAAAATTTGCTATGCCCTTTCCACCACACAAGGCCACCATTGTTTTGCCTGATTTTGCCCGAAGCTGTTCTGCTGACGGTAAACAAAAATATTTTAGGATAAATTAATATTTTATAAAACCCTGATCAAAAGCGGGCAAAGGCCTGACAGAAAAGCGGGCCGGGCGTATGGCGGGAATGACGGTTTAGCTTTTGCTATGTGCGGAGCACTACAAAAGCGTAAAGAACCGGCAGGGCGGGCTGAAGCTTTTTTCTGTCTTGACCTTTTGGTTACTTTTGGGTCAAGCCAAAAGTAACTAGGCCCTCCCGCGGCTATGAGCGGGACGATGATATCATTTTGCACTACATATTTTAAACAAGTACAAATTCACATCCCCGATCTAATACTATTAAACGGCACACCCAAACCATCAGCCGCGAATTGCGAAAGCACATTATTTTTCAGCGTAATATAATCGCCGTTTTGGGTGACCAGCCATTTCACCTTACCATCCTGTTCAACCTTCAGCGGCATGGTAGCCGAAACCACTTTGGCGGTGGAGTCGATCTCAATAACATAAAGGTTGTTTTTTTTATCTTGAAGATCATTAAAAGGGATGATTACTGTATGGTTATAATCATCAATAAACCTGCCCAATACATTTTTACCTGCAATCTCTTTAGGTTGAAGGCTTAACAGATTCGAAACCTTTGCCTGGCTTAATCCGAATATCTTTATCCTAACCACGTTTCCATTATCATCCTTCAGGGTATCGGTAGATTTAACCTCATTATCCCTAACATACCTGGCTGATGCATAATAACTGTTTTCTCCAGCGCTGAGATCAGCATTACCCGGCAGCAAATAATGAATAACCAGGTTTTGTATTTTGGTACTATCTGCTTTTAATTTCCCGGCGATCAATAATAACTGTCCCGCTGAAATGCGGTTATCAATACGCACGTCAACCGTAGTAAATGTATCGCTCTTAAAAACTTCTGAAACGGTATAATGCGGTATATTTTGCGGTTTTTTGTGACAGGCGAAGAATGCCAATACAAAACTGATAATTATTAAACTACTTATAAAACGTTTCATCTAAATTTCAATTCAAATTAAATAATCCCATACAAAGCTCCACCCTTCTCTCCCATCTTATCCACTAACTTCTCAACCTCGGGGTCTTTTTCCAGTACAGGCGCATGGTGAGGTTTGATGCGAGCGTCTATAATTAACGGGCCATTGCAGCCCCAGTGCTTATGCTCGGTAAAGCTATCGATCCCATAAATATCATGCGAGGGGTTGCTGCGGGTAAAGGTTACCCACACAAAATTATTGAGGTTTTGAGCGGTGAACCCGGCATCGTCGCATAATACCATCAATGGTAATCCATCCAGGTCAGCATCTTTAAAATACTCATCCAGTATCTCCATCATTAATGGGATATCACTGCTTTTAATGTTTTTGGGTACTTCAACAGCTAATATGCCCGGCATCACCATTTTAAACTTCTCAAATGGTCGCGGCAAGTTAAATCCGGCAGGTAATTCGCTCCATAATTCTCTTTTAATGTCTCCTGCTACGGTCACAGCTACTTTACTGCCTGAGTTCAATCCACTCCCACTATAATCCAGTGTATCAATGGTGGTTTTGGTGTAGAAATGCAGGTCGCGGGTTAGGTCTATCCTTTGCAGGATATGTTTCAGGAAACCGCCTATATCGTTTACATTTAATCCCGGGTCATCTTCCTGCGCGGCGATGAACAGGTACTTGGCCAGGCTTAACTGGCTCTTCCCTAAAATATGATTGGCAATGGTGAGTATCTCCTGTGGCTTTCGCTCTTTGATATAAGGCGTATAGCGCTCGCTGCCAATAGCGAATAAAAGCGGGTGCACACCTGCAGCATCCACAGCGTTCACGGCGTGCAGACCGGGTATCTCATTGGGTATAGCCGAGCCGGTGATGTCATGTATCAGCGCGCCAAAACTGGTGTCCTCCTGCGGCGGTCGGCCCACAACAGTAAACGACCAGATGGCATCTTTACGATGATACACATTACGCACCTTCATCAACGGAAAAGGGTGTTTCAGACTATAATAACCCAAATGATCACCAAAAGGGCCCTCGAGTTTATTATCGTGCGGCATTACTGTACCCGTGATCACAAAATCCGCGTCAGCTGAAATGCAATAACCTTCATCATCATAAAAATAGCGGAAGCGGCGTTTACCCAGGGCCCCGGCAAAAGTCATTTCTGACAAGCCTTCCGGCAGGGGCATCACAGCAGCTACCGGGTGCGATGGCGGGCCGCCAACAAATATGCTCACCTTTAAAGGCTGTCCTTTTGCATTCGCTTTGGTCTGATGTACCCCGATACCCCTGTGCAATTGGTAATGCAGGCCGATCTCCTGGTTCAACACATAATCATTCCCGGCCATCTGTATGCGGTACATGCCGAGGTTGGCTTGCATGATCCCCGGCTTGTCGGCATCTTCGGTATAAACCTGCGGCATGGTCACAAACGGACCACCATCCAAAGGCCAATTCACTATTTGTGGTAGGTCACTGATCTTTGTTTTTCCAAAACTGATGGGCGCACTCCCACTTACTTTCATCGGCAGGGCCGAGAAGGCAGTTAATGCAATATTTGCGTACTTAAACGGTTGCTTGATTGCTTTGAGTGGATCATTTTTGAGGTCGACCAGGGTCTTTACCTGCTCTAAGCTATCCCTGAAAATAAACCGGGAACGTTCCAGCGTACCGAACAAATTTGACACCGCCGGGAACTTGCTGCCCTTTACATTTTCGAACAGGATAGCAGGGCCCTGGTGCTCAAAAACACGTAAATGGATAGCCGCCATTTGCAGGTACGGGTCAACTTCCTCCTTTATCCTTATTAAATAACCATTTTTTTCAAGGTCGGTAATGCAGGCTTGTAAACTCGGGTAACCCATTGGCAGGCGTTTGATTAATTGCCAAAAGTAGTTAAAAGTTAAAGCAGTAGGATACCGATTTTTTACGCCACATCGATTCCCTTATCCAGATAAACATCCTGTATGGTATGCAGGAAATCAACCCCTTCTTTAAAAGGCCGTTGAAATGCCCGGCGACCGAGAATTAACCCCGTACCACCTGCGCGTTTGTTCACCACGGCGTGTTTTACAGAATCTGCCAGGTCAGATGCCCCTTTTGATTCGCCACCCGAATTGATCAGCCCTGCCCTGCCCATGTAGCAATTAGCCAATTGGTAACGGCACATATCTATCGGGTGGTCGGTAGTCAATTTGCTATACATCAATGGGTCGCTTTTTGAAAAGTTGATGGCAGTAAACCCGCCATTTACATCGGGCATTTTTTGTTTGATGATATCGGCCTGTATGGTAACACCGATATGGTTTGCCTGGCCGGTGATATCGGTTGCGGTTTCATAATTTACCCCATCCTTTTTAAACGCGTTATTGCGGGTGTAGCACCATAATACCGTAACCATACCCATCGCGTGGGCTTCCTCAAACGCTTTCGCCACTTCTACGATCTGCCTGTCCGAATCTTCTGAACCGAAATACACAGTCGCACCAACGGCAGCAGCGCCCAACTCCCAGGCATCCTTAACTGTGCCGAACATGATCTGGCTATATTTTGTGGGATAGGTCAACAACTCGTTATGGTTCAATTTTACCAGGAAGGGAATTTTATGTGCATATTTTCTCGACATCGCTGCCAAATTGCCAAAGGTGGTAGCCACCGCGTTCGAGCCGCCTTCAATAGCCAGTTTGATGATATTTTCCGGATCGAAATAAAGCGGATTTTTGGCGAAGGATGCGCCAGCAGTGTGCTCTATTCCCTGGTCAACCGGTAAAATAGAAAGATAACCTGTGCCCGCCAACCGCCCGTGATTGTGCATTGCCGCAAGATTGCGCAAAACCTGCGGGTTGCGGTTGGTTTGCGCGAATACCCTATCAACAAAATCGGGTGAAGGCAGGTGCAGCTGGTCTTTAGTAAATGTTTTGCACTGGTGGTTTAATAAGTTATCTGCCTGATCGCCAAGAAGGTCGGTAATTTTTTTAAGTGCCATATTAAAAAGAGGTTTAAATTCAGTTTTATGATAACAGTGTAGCTGGCTTATTGTTGCAGTAAATGTAGTGGATTATGTATCAATTTAGCGTCAAATAATGTCTGATATCGCCAAAAATTTATTGCTACCTTAGCGGCTCTCAATAGTGCTGTTAACGTATGTCGGTAATTGTATTTACTGTTATTCTTCTATTTGGTTCTTATTTTGCCGGCCTGTTAGGGTCATTAACCGGTTTAGGCGGTGGGGTAGTAATTATCCCTTTATTAACGCTTTTATTGCACGTTGATATCCATTACGCAATTGGCGCCTCACTGGTTTCAGTAATCGCCACCTCATCGGGCTCAGCAGCGGCTTATGTTAAGGAGGGAATCACCAATATCCGGCTGGGTATGTTCCTCGAGATCGCGACAACGGCCGGCGCCTTTACGGGGGCCATATTGGCCATCTATGTTTCTGCCCCTTTCATCGCTGTTTTATTTGGCGTTATTCTGATTTTTTCGGCCATCGTATCCCTGCGCGAAAAAGTTGAACAGATCACTCATCAAAAAACATTTTTAGCCCAAAAGCTAAAGCTTGGCGGCAGATACCCGGTAAATGATGAACTGGTTGAATATGGCGTAAGCAATATAGCCGGGGGCTTTTTTATGATGCTTTTTGCAGGTGTCATTTCCGGCTTGCTGGGCATAGGCTCGGGAGCGTTAAAAGTAATAGCGATGGATGGCGTTATGCGTATCCCTTTCAAGGTGTCAACCACTACCAGCAACTTTATGATCGGGGTTACGGCTGCAGCAAGCGCCGTGGTTTACCTGCAACGCGGGTATATACATCCGGGACTGGCTATGCCTGTGGTTATCGGGGTATTGTTTGGCGCCATAACAGGCTCAAAAATATTAGTGCATACACAATCGTCAACCTGGTTACGGTGGACATTTGCCATAGTAGTAACTTTTTTAGCGGTACAAATGATCTATAATGGCATCACCGGGAAAATTTAAAGATAAGGACATGCAGGTGATCATCGGCTGGATATTGCGCGCCGGTGTTATACTTTCTATGGGTATTGTTTTTATCGGTGGCGTACTTTTTGTTTACCGGCACGGGCACAGTATTCCCGATTACCGGGTTTTTAAAGGTGTGCCTTATTTTCTTCGCAGCAATGATGGCATTATCCAGGGGATATTAAGCGGAAAGGGCCAGGCCATTATACAGGCGGGTATTATCTTATTAATTGCTACGCCGGTTATCCGCGTGGCATTTTCGGCTGTCGGGTTTATTATCGAAAAAGATTATTTATATACAGTGATCACCCTGGTAGTGCTGCTTATACTCATTGGCAGCATGATATACGGTAAAGCGGGCTGATGTTTTGAAAGGACTTGGGTTAATTCTCGTTACTGCTACCGCCAAGCCTCTTTAACTCTTCGCTGCTGTCCTTATTAGCATGTGCTTTCACTGCTGAGTTACCAAAGCGGTAGGTAAATGTAGCTTGCAAAAACCGGGACCCCACTTTATCCCTTGCTGTAAGGTCGAGGTTGGTATAATTAGTGTGATATTGGTTCATATCCGAATTAAAAATATCACTTGCTGTTAAACGGATACTCCCATTATTTTTTAATATGGAATATCTTAAACCGGCGCTCACATAGTATAACGTTTTGTATTGACTGATCGCAAAATAACTTGGTGATTCATAATTCCCATCAACCTGTGCGGTTAATTTTTTTGTTAGCTTAAAGCTTTGGTTAAGGTTAAGCGTTATCCCGTTGGTACTCTTTTTTGCAACAGAGTCAATACTGTAATTATATTGTTCATGAAATGCCTTAAAGTCAGCATTGATCTGCCACCAATGGGTTATTTCTATTGGAATATTAAACTCAGCTATAAACTGATAGCGTGTACCAATGTTTTTTTGTGTAACGATGTATGCTTTGGTGCTATCGTTCTGTTCAAATATAGTGTAGAAATAATTATCGGTCACTATCGCGCTCAGCGATACCTTGTATTTGTTTAGATAAAGGTCTGACAGCTGTAATGTATTGATATAAGCCGGTTTTAAAAAAGGGTTCCCCGTACTATAATTAAACTGATCAATATAGCTAACAAATGGGTTCAGGTCCTGGTAATTTGGCCTCTTGATGTTACGGACGTAAAACAGGGTGAGCTGGTTGTTTTTATCAAGTTCCTGTGTTAGCTGGATATCGGGGAATAAATTAAAATAAGTGCTGTCTGATTGACTGTTGGGGTTAGTTGACCGGATCGAGGAATTTGTTTGCTCCGCTCTAAGGGCTATTGATAAACCGGTTTTGTTAAATTTGCCGTTAAACTTCACATAAGCCGCATTAATACGTTCGGTATATACAAAATGATCGGTAAGGCTTGGCACAGGCATATTGCCGGTGTCTGTTTTCTGCTCAAAATCGATCATATTATTGCTGTTTACTTCGCTATTTTTTATCCCCGCTTCTAAACTGCTGGTTTTTGACAATACCTGGCTAAAATCAATATTTTCTGATCTTACTTTTATATGCGATGGTGAATTATCATGATAGAATACCGGCTGATTGTCAACCTGGCCCGCGGCATTAAAAAAATCATTCTGCAAGTCTTCAGCAGATTTGCGGTGATAATCGGAATAGTCCACATCAGCTGATAAAACACTCTTACCCGATTTGCCGAGGTTTGCCTTATAATTCAGGTTATAATTAAAATTATAAATATTTCTGTCGATGGTTGATATGGTATTGATACTGGAGTCGGGATGGTTGTTTGTTGCAATATTGGTAGTGTTCCATTTATTAATATCCGAATGATTATCATAACCATTGATCAAAAACCCGATGGTTTGGCGCGGGGTAAGCTGATAGTCAGCACCCAGGTTGAAGCTATAATTGTATGATTTAACATCAGCCTTATAATTCAGATCAAAGTTATCAACCTCACTTCCAGTATAAATATTACGTTGGGTACTAATAGTGTGCGGTATCTTGTTGTTTGTAAAATTGAGGCTTGCAAAAACGCTCAGTTTTTCAGTGCGAAGGCTATAGTTAAAGCCTGTATTCAATTTATATTTATCACCATAAGCAGCGCTCTGCGATACCGAAGCGCTCGAACCCAGGTCCTTATTCTTTTTCAGGATGATGTTGATCATTCCTCCTCCTGCAGTTGCCTCATACTTAGCCGATGGATTATCGATCAGTTCGATCTGGCTGATATTGCTGCTTTGGTAGTTCTTTAAAAAGTTTGCTAATTCATCGCCAGTAAGGAGTATGGGCTTGCCGTTAATGGCTATCAGGGCCTTTTGCCCGCCCCTGTACAAAATATCATCACTGGTTACTTTTACACCGGGAGCAGTACTCAAAACATCATATAAGGATGCTCCGGAAGCCATGATATTCTGATCAACATTCAGAACGGTTTTATCAGCTTTAACTTCTACAAAATCCTTTTTCCCGGTTATGGCTACCTCATTCAACTGGTTGACGCCTGGCTTTAATGTAATGACACCCACATCAACGTTTTTACCTGCAATAGCCTGGTAAGGACCGGAATAAGTTTTATTGTACTTTAATTTGGTGATGTAAACCAGGTAGCTCCCGTTATTGAGATTATTAAAAATAAATAGACCTGATCTGTCACTTATTGTTGATCGTACTACAGATGAATCGCGGGAGTTTAGCAGTACCACGGTAGCCGCGTCAGCAGGTGCCGCGTTCTCTACCTGTATCTTGCCCTGTATCGCCGAAAGTGTTGTTTGGGCAAATGTTGAGTTATATGCACCTGCAAACAATACGGTAAATAAACATCCGGCAAGTATTCTCATTAACAGGGGCGAGTAGAAGTTTTGTCTATAATTTTCCAATAAAATCTGTCACAATATAAGAACTAAATTTTACAATCCTTAAATTCATCATGCTGGGTTAACGGTGAATTAATAATAATCGCAGTAAATCGCTTTTATTTAATCCAAAACACAAGCATCTTCTGTTTTTTTTAATTAAATTAACTTCTGCAATAAAATACATTTTTATATAGTTTTCAGTAATAAGCCAGTGTTTCTCTGAATTTGAATATTTTAAAAAAGTGCAGGGGTCATTTTATTGAGTTTGAGATATTATATTTGCTTCCCCGATTATTTATAAAATGAGAAAAATAATTTTTTTATTGCTGGTCGTATGCTTCACGATCAGGGCAAATGCGCAAACAGAGCCCGCTAACTATCATACTGTTGCTGATAAATTCAAACTGTTTTATAATAACAACCAGCCCGACAGCATTTATAAAATGTTTGGCCCCGAAATGAAAGCCGCTATGACCCGCGACCAGTGCAGCGGTATGGTTGTGCAATTCAGATCGCAGTTGGGTACAATTCAGCAAGCATCATTCACCAGTTATGATCCCAAAATACCGGTTGCCATTTACAAAGCTGATTTCCAAAACTCACCGCTCGCGTTTAGTTTCTCGCTGAATAAGGATGATAAAATGACGGGCTTATATTTCCGTCCGATCACAGAAGTGCCAACTGCCTCAACGCAGGCTGTTCAGGCACCAGCCACTGCCTCAGCTATTGATCCTTCGGTAACTGAATCGCCAATAGTTTTAAAAACTTTGTCAGGCTCTATACATGGTACGTTAACCATGCCTAAAGATGTTTCGGGCAAAATACCGGTGGTAATCATTATTGCCGGTTCGGGCCCTACGGACCGTGATTGTAACAGCAAACCTGTTTTATATACCAATGCCTATAAAATGATAGCCGAAGGCTTAGGCAAAAACGGAATCGCCTCTGTGCGGTATGATAAAAGAATGGTTGGTGAAAGCATAACTCCAAATAGCAAGGAATCGGATCTGCGTTTTGACGATTATGTTGATGATGCCATTGGCATGATCAATATGTTAAATGACGATCAGCGGTTCTCAAAAGTGATCGTTCTTGGTCATAGCGAGGGATCATTAGTAGGTATGCTGGCATCACATGATCAGCCTGTAAAAGCTTTTATATCCATATCAGGAGCCGCCGAACAGGCCGACAAAATAGTTACTGAACAACTGAAGTCAAAGCCCCAGTTTATACAGGATGGCTTTAAAACATTCCTCGATAGCTTAAAAAAAGGCAAAACCAGTGATAATATTGACCCTGCTCTGTATTTTATTGCCCGGCCCAGCATACAAAAGTATCTGATGTCGTGGTTCAAATATGTTCCTACACGGGTAATTAAAATTGTAAAAATGCCCGTATTAATTATACAGGGCACAACCGATCTGCAGGTTAAGGTAGCTGAGGCCGACAAATTGAAAAAAGCTAAATCTGAGGCCACGTTAGTGATAATCCCGGGTATGAACCATGTTTTAAAAGAGGCTCCAGAGGACACTGACAAAAATTTAGCCACCTACAACAAACCCGATCTTCCGCTAAAGGCTGAATTGATGCCCGCCATTATTGATTTTATTAAGAAAGTGAATTAAGCAAACTGCCCACTGACAAAACAGTGTCAGTACTTTGATGAAATAGGTTTCGTAAATTTGTATATACCGGGTTGACTCACCCCGGCTTTCTCCGCTATCCAGCGGATTGTCACCCCTCTCTACTTTGTAGAGAGGGGATAAAAAAACAAACCCTCTTTCCGCTTTAGCGGAGAGAGGGTGGTCGAGCGAAGCAAAGACCGGGTGAGTCCGCACCGGAGGCCCTGCGAACTAATTCGCGCCAATCCCGTATAATTTATAAACCTGTCATATTTATCATACTGCCTTATCTTATTCACAATGCATACCAATTCCAAAATAGCTGTCACCATAAAAATATCACTATTGTGTGTGATAGCGTGTTTGCTGATTCAAAGCTGTAAAAAAACGTCTCTCTCCGCATCTAAAAAATCTGTTATCAAGGATACCATCGCTGTTTTCGGAACGGACTCACAGACGCTTAAGATCATATGCGTACAAAGTGGCAAAGCATTGGAGATAGAAAATAATGATGCTACTAACGGGGCCATAGCTATCCAGAACCCTTATTTGGGAGACTCAACCGGGTTTAAAAACCAACAATGGAAAATACTGGACCAGGGAACAGGGTATTATAAGATCATGAACCTGGGCAGCAGCAAATTCCTGGATAACCAGGGCGAACCCGGTTCGGGTATTGTATTATCCCAATGGACCGGCTATGCTACCGACGGTCAATTATGGCAGATAGCTAAAGCTGATTCAGTGTCCTACAAGATCATTAACAAATTAAGCGGCCTTGCCGTCACCAACAGTGGTAGTCTTACAACCAATGGAAATGCGATTGTCCAGCAAACCTATGTAGATTCGCTGGCACAGCACTGGGTACTCAGAAATATACCTACCGGCAATTGATTAGACCTATGAATGACAAATATAAAGGGATGACAGTAAACGAACGCTTATTTATGGCTAATCTGGACGTAGCTTTTTATAAAGCTGAAAAAGAAAAAGATGTTGAAGGGATGGTAGCCATACTTAAAGAAGTTGATCTTACTGATGAATCAATAGATCCGATATTAAAAAATTTCAACTTAAAGAGAAATTAGTAAATAACACTTCACTACAGCGCCCGCTACCGCAAGGCTCTGCCTTGTGGCACGTTGCCTGGCATAAAATATGCAAGGTATTGAAGCAGTTTTCCTAAAAATGTTTTAAGTTTATCCAACCATTTAAAAACAACGTCCTGTGATCAAAATATTATTAGCATTTGCCCTTTTCATTTTTTTCTTTACCGCCTGCAAGAAAGATAGTTCTGTAGTGCCTGACCAGGCAAGCCTGGATGATGCGGGGTTTAACAGGTACGAAGCTCATTTTCTGGACGAATTATGGAAACTAAACCCCGATTGGGCCACCAGCGTTGGTTATCATAAATACGACAGCCTTTTGCTTATCCCCAACAAACAAACCAGGGAAAAACTGCTCACTTTTACCAAAGTGCAAATGGACTCGCTGGGTAAATTCAATCCCAATAACTTCCTGGAGTCCAACAAAATGGATTTTGCCATGATGCAGAATCAGTTAGCAGAGATTCAATGGAAAATTCAGACATTAAAAGACTACGAGTGGGACCCAAACTCTTATAACGTGATCGGCACATTCGCCACTATCCTGAACGAACATTATGAGCCACTTGCTAAACGCCTAAATAGTTTCTATGAGAAAATGGCATTCATCCCGGCTTATTATAAGGAGGCTGAAAAGCAGATCAAAAACCCGGTTGTCGAACTCACCAACCTCGCCATTGAACAGCACCTTGGCGGTATTGGGGTGATAGAAAAAGATTTTGCCGACTCCCTCAAAAAAACAAACATCCCCGAAACGCAAAAAAAACTAATGCTCGACAGGGCCAAATTATCTGCTGACGCGATAAAGGAATATACAGAATACCTCAAAAACCTGAAGAATGATCATCCCCGCAGTTTCAGGCTGGGCAAGGAGTTGTATGATGATAAGTATAAGTTTGAGATACAGTCGTCATTAACAGCTCAGCAGATATACAATGCTGCCGTGGAGCGTAAAAAATACCTGCACCACGAGATGACCAAATTCAGCAAGCAGCTTTGGCCCAAATATTTTGGCACTAAACCCATGCCTGCTGATAGTTTGGATCTGATTAGCCAGGTGATCGATACGCTGTCTGCAAAGCACGTAGCTCCTGATGAGTTCCAGGAAGCTATTGAAAAGCAAATACCTATACTAACCGCTTTTGTAAAATCAAAAGATTTGCTTACCATGGATCCGTCCAAACCCCTGGTAGTGCGCAAAGAGCCCGGATATATGGCCGGTGTAGCCGGTGCTTCCATGAGTTCGCCGGGGCCTTATGATAAAGGAGGAAACTCTTATTATAACGTGGGCAGCCTGGCTGGATGGTCGCCGGAGAGGGCCGAGAGTTACCTGCGCGAATACAACCAATACATTTTGCAGATACTGAGCATCCACGAGGCTATTCCGGGGCATTATGTGCAGTTAATTTATGCCAATAAATCGCCCAGTTTGATCAAGGCTATATTTGGCAATGGGGCTATGGTAGAGGGCTGGGCCGTTTACAGCGAGCAAATGATGATTGATAATGGCTATGGCGATAACAGCCCCGAAATGCTGCTGATGTGGTACAAATGGCACCTGCGCTCGGTATGTAACACCATATTGGATTATAGCGTGCATAGTATGAACATGCCGAAACAGCAGGCTATTACACTGCTTACCCACGAGGCGTTCCAGCAGCAGGCCGAAGCTGAGGGTAAATGGAAAAGGGTGAGCGTAACCAGCGTTCAGTTAGACAGCTATTATACCGGGTTTAAGGAGATAATGGACCTGCGCGAAGAATGGAAAAAGAAAATGGGTGACAAATACAAGCTGAAAGATTTTAACGAAAAATTCCTAAGCTACGGCAGCGCCCCAGTAAAATTGATCAGGGACGCTATGCTGGCTAAAGAGACAACGGGCACTGAGAAGCATTAACTTTTTTTAATTCCCTCACCTGGGAGGGGTGCGGCTGTAATGTGAAGTGGCAGGGAGGGGTTTAGCAAACTATCTTACCCCTACCTCCTCCTTCCCCAAGGAAGGAATCGCACTACCCATCACTATTTTTAATCTTCCGAACATTCATAATCACGATTCAAACAATAAAAAAGCGATAGGGCAATCCCCATCGCTATAATAATCAGCAAACAAATCAATCCTATTCACTATTCACCACTCACTATTCACCACTCACTACCTCCAATGCCCTGGTCTCCAAACCCACCCGCGTGGTGTTTGACGCCAATGACCGGATATCCATCTTGCATGTGGACGTGGGGGTTCGGCCCAGTATCCGCCTTTGTACACATACGTACCGCCGCTTGGAGTCCATTCCTCGCCTATCCACACATGGCGGGGTGATGGTGCGGGTGGGCGTACTGCAACAACAGGTGCATGTAGCCTTGCCCTTAATACAATTTCCTGGGCTTTGCCGGTATTAACAGCAAACAGGGTTACTGCCCCTGCTAAAAATAATAATCTGGTGATCTTTTTCATGGTAAATAATTTATTGGTCTTATTTATAACTAAGATTGCCAAATAAAGGTTTGGTTTAACCGGCGATAAAAAATGTAATCGGTTTTAAAAAATCAATGAATTATCATGCCGAATTTGAATATTGCATGATACAACCTTTGTATAAAATTTTGTAAATTTGTTAGGAAAGCAAACGATAGTTAGACGATAAATGAAACAGATTGTATTAGAAGTTGATGATTCGGTAGGCAAAATTTATAAGAGTTTTGATAAGGAAAGCAAGCGATTATTTGACCAGGCGGTAAGCCTGATGGTGAAAAAAGCTGTTAATGATGCTACGTTCGCTGATTACTCTAAATTATTGGATGATAATGGTAATGAAGCCGTAAAAAATGGGCTTACCCCGGAGGTATTAGAATCACTATTGGCATCTGATGATTAAAATATTTGTTTTTGATACCAATAGTTTGATCAGTGCCAATCTTTCACCCAGTTCAACCAACCGTAAAGCTTATGACAAGGCACGTGAAATAGGAATAACTGTTTATTCGGACTCCACTTTTACAGAATTCACAGAAGCATTTTTACGTCCGAAATTCGACAAATATATTTCAGGCGAGAAACGACTACAGGCTATTGCTGCTTTTGAAAAGATAGGTCAACCTATTCGCGTTTCTATCAACATTGATATTTGCCGCGACCCAAATGATAACAAATTTCTTGAGTTGGCTATTGAGGCAGGCGCTGCCTGTATCATCACCGGGGATAAGGACCTGTTGGTTCTACACCCGTTTCAAAACATTCAGATATTAAGTGCGTCTGATTTTCTGAATCATTTTTAATGCGGATTTTGTAAAGGCTGATTTACTTAAACCCAATAACATTAGCGGGTGATTACTTTTTTAAAACACTATCCAAAAAACAAAAAATCTCCTCCCAATTCACCACTCACCAATCACAATTATTATCTTCGCTCTATGTCATCCGAAGAAGCCAAAAAACGAATTCAAACTTTATCCGCCGAGTTAAGGCAGCACAATTACAACTACTATGTGCTGGCGATGCCCACCATTACCGATTTTGATTTTGATAAGAAGCTGGAGGAACTGATCAGCCTGGAAACACAGTTCCCTGAATTGATCGACCCGGATTCGCCTACGCAAAATGTGGGTGGGTTTATCACCAAAGAGTTTCAAACGGTAAAGCATAAATGGCCCATGCTCTCGCTTGGTAACACCTATAATGAGCAGGAACTGCTTGATTTTGACCAGCGCATCCGCAAAGCCATCGGTGATAATTTCGAATATGTGTGTGAGCTGAAATTCGACGGCTTATCCATGAGCCTGACCTACGAGAACGGCAAACTGGAACGCGCTGTAACCCGCGGCGATGGCGTGCAGGGCGATGAAGTGACCACCAACGTAAAAACCATTCGTAGCATACCAAAAAATCTGAAAGAAGGAGATTATCCTGACCATTTCGAGATACGCGGCGAGGTTTTTATGCACCTCAAAGCATTTGAACGACTAAACGATGAACGCATAGAAAATGGCGAACCGCCCTATGCCAATCCCCGTAATTTTGCATCAGGCACTATCAAACTGCAGGATTCAGCCGAGGTAGCCAAACGCCCGCTGGATAGCTTTATGTATTTTTTATACACCGATAAACAGCTATTTAAAACCCATTGGGAAAGTTTACAGGCCGTAAAAAGCTGGGGATTCCCGGTAAATGAGCATAGTAAGCTGTGCAGCGATTTTAGCCAGGTGATGCAATTTATCGCCTATTGGGAAAACCAGCGTTTTAACCTGAGTTATGATATTGATGGCATTGTGATCAAAGTAAATAACTATTCGCAGCAGCAGGAACTGGGCTTCACCGCCAAATCCCCCCGCTGGGCCATCGCCTATAAATACAAAGCCGAACGGGTAGAAACTGAATTACTAAGCGTGAGCTACCAGGTGGGTCGTACTGGTGCAGTTACCCCAGTGGCTAATCTGAAACCAATACTATTAGCTGGCACCACCGTAAAACGTGCCACCCTGCATAATGCCAACGAGATCGTGCGGCTCGACCTGCACGAAGGTGATTCGGTTTATGTTGAAAAAGGCGGCGAGATCATCCCCAAAATCATCAGCGTAAACCTGGATAAGCGTAAACCTGATGCCAAACCTATCCTCTACCGCACCACCTGCCCCGATTGCAATACGCCATTGGAACGCAAGGAAGGCGAAGCCGTATTCTATTGCCCCAATGATGAAGGCTGCCCTACCCAAATAGTGGGTAAGATGCAGCATTTTACGGGTCGCAAGGTGATGGATATTGACGGGCTGGGTGATGAAACTATCGAAACGCTGTATCAAAAGGGCTTTATCCGCCATATTAGTGATATATACGATCTGCACAACAAAGCCGACCAGCTGAAAACGATGGAGCGCTTCGGCGAAAAATCGATCACCAATATGCTGGATGGCATCGAGAAGTCCAAACAAATGCCTTTTGACAGGGTATTGTTCGGCTTAGGTATCCGCTATGTGGGCGCTACGGTAGCCAAAAAGATAGCAGCACATTTCAAAACGATCGATAATCTGATGGCAGCATCATTCGAGGAGTTAACTGCCGTGGAAGAGATCGGCGACCGCATAGCCCGGAGCCTGATCGAATATTTTCAGGACGAAAAGCATCGCCAGGAAATTGAAAAACTAAAAGAACGCGGTCTGCAATTTGTAGCTGAAGAAAACGAAGTGGTACTGCAAAGCGAAAAGCTTTCGGGCAAAACTTTTATCATATCCGGCGTATTTGAAAAATACTCCAGGGATGAGTTGACCAGCATCATTGAACAAAACGGTGGTAAAATATTGAGCAGTATATCTGCCAAACTTAGCTACCTGGTAGCCGGCGATAATATGGGCCCCGCCAAACTGGAAAAAGCGAATAAGTTAAATATTCCTATTATCAGTGATGAGGAGTTGATGGGGATGATAGTCTGAACCCTGATTCTTAGGATTAAAAGATTACATGATTTTGATTTGCAAAAGTCAGTAATCATGAAAATCAATTAATCAAGAAAATCACGGTTCAGACACCTTTAACAATAATTAACACTATCCCCCTCCCACCTTTGTTAAATAAAGCACAACTTAGCATAAACCTTTGCTATATGAAGCCTGCCTTACTTTTTGTCCTTGTTTTCGGTGTTTATTTTAGTGCTTTTGCCCAGCAAGTAAGCCTCAGCGGAAAAGTAACTGACGACAAAGGCAATCCCGTTCCTTTTGCCAGTATCTACATCAAAAACACCACAAAAGGGGCTTCGGCTAATAGTGAGGGTGATTATTTGCTAAAACTGCAGCCGGGTCAGTATGAGGTGCAATACAAAGCCTTAGGTTATCGTCCCGAAAGCCGGAAGATCGATCTTAAAACCAGCCTGGTAGTTAACGTCACCCTCTCAACAGAAGTTTATGAGTTAAAGGATGTCAGCATAAACGCCAAAGGCGAAGACCCTGCTTACGTCATCATACGCAAGGCCATCAAAAAACGTAAAGCGCATTTAAGCGAGGTAAAAGCTTACACTGCCTATGTGTATATCAAAGGTTTACAAAAACTATTGGCCGCTCCAAAAAAATTCATGGGGGCCGATATTAACCAGCTTGGGCGCGAAATCGGCCTGGATTCCAACCGCAGGGGTATTATTTATTTGTCGGAATCCGAATCCAAAGTAAGCTATCAATACCCCGGTCAGCTGCACGAGGAGATGCTTTCATCCAAGTTCTCAGGAAGCAACAAAATGTTCAGCTTTAACAGGGCCAGCGATGCACAGGTTAATTTTTATGATAACTACCAGAGCTGGCAGGGTTTGAGCAACCGGCCGCTGATGTCGCCGGTTTGTGATAATGCCCTGTTCTATTACAAATACAAATTGATGGGCACCTCGACAGAAAATGGCGTGGTGGTCAATAAAATAAGGGTTACTCCACGGCGCGACCATGACCCATGCTTTGACGGGTATATTTATATAGTGGACGAAAGCTGGCATATTTACGCGCTCGATCTATATATCACCAGCAGGGCCAACATCAATTTTGTTGATACTGTCAGGATCAATCAGCAATTTATGCCTGTTGATAAGGTATGGGTGCAGGCATCCAATAAGTTTGAATTCATAGGTGGCTTGTTAGGGTTTAAGCTGAAGGGCTATTTTATATCGGTTTACAAGGATTATGATCTTAACCCTGTATTTAAAAAGCGCGAGTTCAATGAGGTTTTGCATATCCCCCAAAAGGTAAATAAAAATGATACCGCCTTCTGGAACAAAGAAAGGCCGATACCACTCACCAACGAGGAAACCAATGATTACCAGAAAAAGGAAAAACTGGCTATAAAACGCGAATCGAAACCTTACCTGGATTCCTTAGATAAAGCAACCAATACCATAAAACCATCCAACCTATTACTCACCGGGGTTAATATCATCAACCGTTACAAGAGGGAGTACTACCATTTCGATCCGCTGATTACTTCTGTCTTATTTAATACGGTTGAGGGGCCAACCCTTAATTATGGCTTTACCTATCGTAAACGGGCTGATACTACTTCGGGTAAGTTTGTAGGTTTTGGTGCAAAGGTACGTTATGGCTTTTCCGATCACCTGTTTGATGCCAATGCTAATGCAACCCTGCCGGTTGGAGATTTTTACCTGAACCTGGCGGGAGGATCGGATGTGATAGATCTGAACAACCACAACCCTATTTCGCCGCTCATCAACTCCATTTATACGCTGTTTGAGCGGGAGAATTATGAAAAATTATATCAGAAAAAATTTGCTGCCGCGACACTATCAGGCCGCATTACTGGTGGATGGCAGGCCAGCGCAACACTGGAATGGGCCGACAGAAGATGGCTGCCCAATACAAACAACTTCAGTTTTTTCAGCCCGAATAATCACCAGTTTACTTCAAATAATCCTTTGATACCTGGACAGGATATCCCGCTATTCCCAGAAAATCAGTCGTTCAAATTCATTTTCCGCACCACTTATGATTTCAGCAATAAGTATGAAACCTATCCCTTCGGGAAACGCTACCTGCCTTCAGCTTACCCAACAATTGGCTTAACTTATACCAAAGGCATCAAAAACATATTTGGCTCTGATGTTAATTATGACCTGCTAACTGCCGATATCACCAAAACCGATATCAGCATGGGTGTTTATGGCCGCAGCTCATTTTACATCGGCGCGGGCAAATTCCTCAATTCAAATAGCCTGTACTACCCTGATTACAAACAATTTACTGGTAGCGAGATACTCTTTTCTAACGGCGGTATCAATAGCTTTCTATTGCTTGATTACTATCGCTTCAGCACCTATACAGAATATATTGAAGCGCACCTGGAACATAATTTTTCAGGATTTATCACCAATAAAATACCTCTTATCCGCAAGCTGAAATTACAGGAGATAGTCGATTTCAACTACCTCTCCACCCCTCAGTTAAAAAACTATTATGAGCTTGGTTTCGGCCTGCAATACCTCAATTTCAGGATCATGTATGGCACTTCGTTCAACAGCGGTAGTAATATTAAAAACGGGGTGAGGCTGGGAATTAATTTTTAGTTTGCAGTTATCAGTAGGCAGTTGGCTTAAGTTTTAGCAAAAAAACTACTCGTTATTCACCATTCACTATTCACAATCCTTATCTTAGCATTTTTATTAAAGCAATGAACAGATTTTACGGCACAGGGGTGGCCATGGTGACCCCTTTTGATGAGGATGGACAAGTTGATTACCAGGGACTAAAAAACCTGATCAACTATTTAATTGATGGCGGGGTGGAATACCTGGTATCATTAGGTACAACCGGCGAAAGCGTCACATTGAATAAAGAAGAAAAAAAGAAGGTGTTCGCCTTTACTGCCGAAGTAAACGCAGGCCGCGTTAACCTGGTAGCAGGTATAGCGGGGAATAATACACACGAGGTTGTTGAACAGGTAAAAGCGTTTGATACTACCGGATACGATGCCATACTTTCGGCCAGTCCTAATTACAATAAACCTACACAGGAGGGCATATATCAGCATTATAAAGCTATAGCGGAAGCTTCGGTATTACCCATTATATTATACAACGTACCCAGCCGCACAGGCAGCAATGTTTCGGCAGAAACTACTGTAAGGCTGGCACATGATTTTAAAAACATCATCGGCATCAAAGAAGCATCCGGTAATTTCGACCAGATGAACCAGATTATGCGCGATAAACCGGCAGATTTCCTGCTTATTTCAGGCGATGATCCAATAGCCTTGCCTATGATAGCTTTAGGCGGCGCCGGTGTTATTTCCGTAACAGGGAACGCGCTTCCACGGCAGGTTTCGGATATGATCAGGCTTTGCCTTAAAGGTGATTTCACAGCTGGCCAAAAAGGACATTCCGCTTTAATTGATTTTACCCGAATGATGTTTGCCGAAGGTAGTCCCGCAGGTGTAAAAAGCGCACTGAAACATTTAGGCGTATGCGGCGATACCGTAAGACTTCCTTTGGTGGAAGTAAGCAGCGGACTCGCTGAAAAGATATTAGTAGAAACCGAGAAAATTACTGCAATAAAAAACCCATACGTTTAACCGTATGGGTTTTTGTGATAAGATAAAGTAAATATTATACTTTATGCTTTGTTTTTTGAGTCCTGAATTTCCAGACGAATCGCTTGTGCTAAATTCTTAAGATCCTGCATGCCTTTACGAACACGTGTTCCAGCGGCGCTGTTGCCTTTGTTGTAGAACTTGTCAGCATCAGCTTCCAGGGATGCAACAAGGTTTTTTACATCAGTAAATTTTTTCATGTGAGTTACTCCTTTTAAATATTGAGGTTTATTGTTTTAATTAAAGCTAATCTAAAGTGTTTTTATTAAAAAAAAAACTTTTCACTATAAAAAATACTGCCTTAACAGTGGTTTTTTTCCACATTTTAAATGTTTGCGTTGTACGATAAAGTATTATTATTAAACAATAATAATTAATATCAAAGAAGTCGCGATAGCATATATTTTTATATTTACTTCTACTAACTAATTTTACTTTGAAGTTAAACGTAACATTAGTTTTACAATGAATAAATTTAAAATAGTATCACCGCGCAATATTAGGCGACATAATATTCAAATAATATTATATTGTTCTTTTTAATATCGCGGGGTGGTATTGATGCGTTTTTATCACCAATTCGCCAAATAATGTATTGGCCCAGGCGAACCATTTGCGTGTAAAATCAGCCGGATTGTCTTTATTAAAGGATTCGTGCATAAAACCGGTACCCGCGTGGGTGGATTTCAGCCATTTTAAACAGGTGGTTATCTCCTTTTCGTTGGTTGATGTTAAGCCCCGGATAATAATACCCATTGGCCAGATATAATTTAAACCCACATGCGGCCCGCCAATACCCTCGGCTGCCTTGCCCTTAAAAAAGTAAGGGTTGGCTGTACTCAGCACCATTCGTCGGGTATTGTGATAAAGCGGATCACTTGTTTTGATAACGCCCAGGTACGGCATTGCCAGCAGACTGGGTACATTGGCATCATCCATAAATAACTGATTGCCATAGCCATCCACCTCATAAGCCAGTACCCTACCATAAACAGGGTGGTTGGCAATGGCGTATTTCTGTAATGCGGCATATACTTCATTTGCAAGAGCCCTGCATTGCGTGGCTGTAGTATGGTCGTGACCTATTTGCTCAAACATTTCGGCCATTTGGTTTAGACTCAGCACAGCAAAATAGTTGGATGGCACCAGGAAAGGGTAAATGGTAGCATCATCAGATGGCCTGAAAATGGAACAGATGAGCCCCACGGGTTTAATAGGATTACCATATCCACCATTTGGTGCGGTATCACTGGCAACTTCCGTCTTTCTCTGAAAATGGTATGGGCCACGACTGTTTTTACGCTGCTGAACTTTAAAAGTATCAAGGATAAGTTTTCCGGCAGTTTGCCAGTCCTGATCAAAAAAGCTGCTGTCGCCGCTGGTTTTCCAGTAATTATAGGCCAGCCTCACAGGATAACATAATGAGTCTATCTCCCATTTGCGCTCATGCAAGCCGCGTTTCATATCCGTATTGTCGCTCTCCCATTCGCTGCCGGTGTTTTTTTCATTAAAAGCATTGGCGTAGGGGTCCAGTTGTACGCATTGCGCCTGCCGGTTGATAACCCCCAAAATAAGCTTCTTTAATGCCGGGTCGTTCTTAATTAAAGGCAGGTATGGCCAAACCTGGGCTGATGAATCGCGCAGCCACATGGCATCAATATCCCCGGTGATTACAAAGGTATCGGGGCGGCCATGTTTTTCAGAATATTTTACGGTGGTATCCAGCGTATTTGGATAGCAGTTTTCGAATAGCCAAGCCAGCTCCGGGTCTTTAATATCGGCCTTTATCCTGTTTATTGTACTTTCAACAGCCGGGCTGGTAAACCTGCGCACCGAAGGTTTTACGCGTTTGGTTTCAAATGGTGTACCTGTAGTAAACCATGTGGGTTTTAAACCCAGTCCTATTCCGGCGGTTGTAATGCCGTTCAGTTTAATAAAATCACGACGTGTTAGCATATCAAGGTAGATGTTGGTTGGCGTAAAAATAAAAAAGCCTTTCGTATTAACCGAAAGGCTTTGCAAAATGTTTGCGGAACTGTGCTTAGGCGACAGCCATTTTCTTTTCTTTATAAAAACCTGCTTTTAGTTTTTCGCCCATTTCAGTGTAAGCGGCAAGTGTGCGCTCTACGTCTTCCAGGCTATGTGATGCAGTAGGAATTAAGCGCAGCAGGATCAATCCCTTAGGAATAACCGGGTAGATCACTATAGAGCAAAATATACCATAATTCTCGCGCAGGTCACGTGTAAGTGCAGTAGCCTCGTTCAGATCGCCTTCTAAAAACACGGGGGTAACCATGGTATTGGTAACACCTAAATTAAAGCCGCGCTCCCTTAAGCCTTTTTGCAAGGCTGTTGATATTTCCCACAGTTTTTCGCGCAGCTGAGGCTGTGATTTTAACAGTTCGAAACGTTTTTTAAGTCCTAGGACCATCGGCATTGGCAAAGCCTTTGCAAATATTTGTGAACGCATATTATAGCGCAAGTAATCAATAACATCCCTCGTACCTGCTACAAAAGCACCTATACCAGCCATTGATTTGGCAAAAGTACCAAAGTAGACATCCACGCCATCAACGCAATCCTGCTCCTCGTGTGTACCTGCGCCAGTTTTGCCCATTGTGCCAAAACCATGTGCATCATCAACCAGTAAACGGAAATTGAATTTTTCTTTTAGTTCTACAATTTCTTTCAACTTGCCTTGTGCGCCCGACATACCAAATACACCTTCGGTGATCAGTAATATACCGCCGCCGGTTTGCTCGGCCAAACGGGTTGCACGCTCCAGTTGCTTTTCGCAGCTTTCCAGGTCATTATGCTGATATACAAAGCGTTTACCCATGTGCATGCGTAAACCATCAATGATACAGGCGTGTGATTCGGCATCGTAAACAATTACATCGTTACGGTCAACCAGCGAATCTATGATGGATACCATACCCTGGTAGCCATAATTCAGTAAAAAAGCATCTTCTTTCCCTACAAACTCAGCAAGGTTGTTCTCCAGTTCTTCGTGATGAATAGAATTACCCGACATCATACGTGCACCCATTGGGTAAGCCATCCCATAATCTGCCGCGGCCTGGGCATCAGCTTTCCTTACTTCGGGGTGGTTAGCAAGACCCAGATAATTATTCAGGCTCCAAACCAAATGTTCTTTACCGTTGAATTGCATGTGCGGGCCAATTTCACCTTCCAGTTTAGGGTATGAAAAATAACCGTGCGACCATTTTTGATGCTGCCCCAGTGGGCCGCCCATTGTTTTCGATATCTTATCAAATAGATCCAAAACGATATTGCTTTAAATGAATAGAAAGTGCAAATATAATTGTTAAAGCGCATCCGGGCAATGCTTATAACTTATTATTATAGGTTATAACAGTGAGTGGTCTATGGTGAATGGTCAATGACAAGTATCTGTATGGTCAACCAAAACCAATGAACTGATGAATCAGTGAACTAATGAACTACATCATACTTCCTATACCACCCCATCACCAGGATGATCATACGGTTATAGGTGTTCAAACCCTGGGGTTGATTATTGGCTTTCAAAAAATCATCATAGAACAAACTGCTTAGCACACCTAATTTACCTTCGTATTGTAGCCAGTAGCTTCGCTCTGTTTTAAAGTCGTTAAGTACCAATGGGGATATCCTTTTCTTTAACTCCTTACGGGCGATGCTGTCCTGTCGCCGCAAGGCATACATAAACTCCTGCACCCCCAGGTAATAGGCCGAATAACGCAGCAAGCGGTCATGCGATTGTATCCCTGCAATAAAACCGACAAAATTCGCTTCATCTTCCGGGCCATAGCCCATCTGGTGCGACATCTCATGACAAGCTACAAAAGGCCGCAAAAAAACAGGCATCTGGTAATTGATCTGCGCCTCTGAGGTAAAGGGATTATAATAGCCAGAAGTGCCAATATAATTCATTATTGGCGTTAATAAAGAAGGTTTTATATCCGGGTGAAAAGCCGGGAAATTGGCTGATTGAACAGAAAGCAAATCAATTGCTTTTTTTGCTGTTTCATAGATAGCTTTATTACCCTGGTGCAGATCAGTATCATTTACCCTGGCGCGGCAGGCATTGGCGCTATCGATCAGCATGGAGGTAACTGATCTCAAATCAGTGACAGTATATCCGCTATCCGGTAGGTTTAACCTTTCGGCTGCTGATGGCCGGAAATAGTTCATCCCCCAAAAAAGATAAAAAATTACCGTTGCTGATTGAATAATGATGATCAATTTCAACAAAAAAATACCGGCTATGCTGAATTTTCGCTTCACTGCTAATACCACCAAGCGGATAAAAGCGTAGATAAAATAGCATACCACGGTTATGTAAAGTAAGTCGCCAACGCTGAATGGGAACAGGTTCAAAACCGGGTGCAAAACGTAACAAACAGCACGATACAGAATGTCGGAATAATAGCGCTCCACCGTATGAGGATGATCAGCAAGCAGCATAAGTATAAACCAGGTCAGAGCCAATAACGCGATGGTGATCACCCGGGATTTCAAAGACCTTTTTAGCTGCTCATCCATTTAAACAAATATAGCATCTACATTATAAATACGTCACCACTTCCATAAACGAACGCTCACTGTATCAAAAACGAACGGATAAACAATCACATATCGACATAAATTACTGATAAACAAAGCAATACAATTTTGGCATTGTCTTGGGAGAAATGTGTATAGATCGATCAATTTAAAGTATCAGCTATGCTTAAAAGTTATCTTAAAACCGCCCTTCGCTTTTTGTTAAAGAACAAAACGTTCAGCTTTATCAATATTTTTGGATTGGCTGTAGGCACCTTGTGCTGCCTGTATATCTTACTATTTGTACAAACGCAGTACAGCTATGATAAGCATCATAAAGACGCAAATGACATTTACCGCATTACCACCACGCTGGCCCTGGCAGGCGACAAGCACAACAATGCCACTTGCTCGCCCCCTATCGCGCCTACTATGAAGGCTGATTTTCCTGAAGTAAAGCAATACGTACGTGTGATCACTACCGATCTTTTGGGTGCAAAGCAACACCTGTTAACCTATAAGGAAAAATCATTTTACATACATGATGCCGTTTATGTCGATTCTACTTATTTCGACATGTTTGATTATCATTTCGTTAATGGAACACCATCCAGTAAAATATTGGCAGACCCCTATACCATTGTATTGCTGAAACCTATATCTGATAACCTTTTTGGCAGTGCAGACCCGCTCGGCAAAGTGATTACTATTGACAATGCCTACGGCAAACATGATTTTAAAGTAACCGGTGTTGTGGACGAAAGCCTGGGCAGAACCCAGATACATGCCAATGTATTCATCACCATGAATAGTGGCGGCATGGGGCAATATGTGCGGTCGAACACCATGTGGGCGGGTAATAATTTTACCAATTCTTTTATCAAAGTATGGCATGATGCCAATGTTGAGGCATTGGAAAAAAAGCTGCCTGCCTTTTTAAACAAATATGGTGCTGACCAGATGAAGCAGATGGGAATGTCAAAAGAACTGCATTTGCAACCGTTTACTTCCATACATACTACATCGGGCTATGAAGTGGAGCCGGGAAAAACGGTTAGTCCATCATTCCTTTATATTTTAATATTAATAGCGGTGATGATACAGGTTATAGCCTGTATTAATTTTATGAACCTTTCTACCGCCCGCGCTTCCAAGCGTGCCAAAGAAGTGGGCGTACGCAAGGTGATCGGCGCTGGCCAGGGAGATCTGGTCAAACAGTTTTTAGGCGAATCCTTCCTGCTATCATTCATAGGGGTGATCATCGCTTTGCCATTATTGGTGTTGGCATTGCCTTACCTCAACCAAATTACGCAGGCTAATATTCAATTATCCTTCTTCAGCGATTACAGATTATGGCTGATGCTTACAGGACTGATACTGGTTACCGGTTTTGTCGCTGGTAGTTACCCGGCTTTCTATCTTTCGGCATTTGAAGCGATAAAGGTAATCAAGGGGAATTTTACCAATAAAGTTTCGGCAACAGGCATACGCCGCTCGCTGGTGGTGTTCCAGTTTGTGCTTTCAATTGTGCTTATTGTAGGTATTATTGTGATCTACAGCCAACTGAACTACATCAAAAATAAAGACCTTGGTTTTGACAAAGGGCAGAAACTCATATTCAGTTTCTACACAGGCGATACGCAAAATAAAATGCCTGCTTTTGCAAACGATCTGCGTCAATTATCAGAAGTAAAAAATGTAACCAACGCAAATAATTATTTAAGCCAGTTTGTGGGCCAGGATCATGGCGTGTACCCTACCGGCGGCAATATGGCCACTTCCATTGATGCGCAGAATATAACCACCGACGAGCATTTTATAAATACAAATGGAATAAAGATCCTAACGGGCAGAGATTTTCATATAAACGATTCGTTAAAAGTGCTGATCAATGAAACCCTGGCTAAAAGATTAGGATTTACCCCGCAAACTGCAGTTGGCCAAAGGCTTTATACGCAATATCCGCCAAACCCGCTCACTTATGTTGAGGTAGCCGGGGTGATGAAAGATTTTAATTACAGTTCGCTGCATGGCGAGGTAAAACCATTTATGCTGGTTTACAGCCACAATCCAGGTGATTTTTCTTATATAGTAGCATCCACAGATAGTAAAAGCTATAAGGACCTGCTCGGAAAGATAGAAACCATCTGGCACAAGAACCTGCCTGCCGTACCTTTTGAATATGCTTTTTTAGATGCCGAGGTACAAAGGCAATATGAAACCGAGATCACCCTGTCAAAGATCATCAATTCATTTACTTTGATGGCTATACTGATCTCCTGCCTGGGCTTGTTTGGTCTTGCCGCTTTCAGCGCAGAGCAACGAAACAAAGAAATAGGCATCCGCAAAGTATTAGGGGCGAGTGTAAGCGGGATTGTTGGCCTTTTGTCAAAGGATTTTTTAATACTGGTACTTATAGCTATGGTACCGGCATGGCTGTTAGCCGGGTGGGGTGCGAGTATATGGTTGCGAGGATTTGCTTATAAGATATCAATTAGTTGGTGGATGTTTGCTCTGGCAGGATCAATAGCTATTGCTATTGCCCTGGTCACCATAAGTTTCCAGGCCATAAAGGCGGCACTGGCCAACCCTGTAAAGAGTTTGAAGGCGGAATGAGTTGGTGAATAGTGATTGGCGAGTAGTGGATAAGCAGTTAGCAATCGATAGCTAACTGCTTCAATTCAAAATCAACTTTACAACTTTTCAACCTTACAACATTCCAACAAACTAACAAATTCCTACCTTTGCTTTTGAATGAGGAGATTTTTCGGCTATATCTTATCACCCATACATTACCTGTTATTTGGGTTGCTATTGGCAATTTTTCATCCTATACAATGGATATGCTTTAATGCGTTCGGTTATAAGGCGCATAAATGGTCGGTTGACACCTTGAATTTTTTCCTGGTATCCAGTTATTATGTCTTAGGCAATACTGTAAAATTTACAAACAAACAGAATTTGCCCATAGGCCGGCCCATCATTTTTATAGCCAATCACCAAAGCCTTTATGATATCCCGGCTATGATATGGTTCCTGCGAAAATATCACGCCAAATTTATCTCGAAGATTGAGCTGGCCAAAGGCATCCCATCTATATCCTATAACCTGCGCCATGGCGGCGCTGCCAATATCGACCGTAAAGATCCGCGCCAATCCATTGTCGAAATAGCCAAACTCGGCACACGGATGAAAGAAAATAAATGGTCGGCTATGATATTCCCCGAGGGCACACGCGCAAAAGACGGGACAGTAAAGACCTTTCATGTAGGTGGTATCGCCACCTTACTTAAAAAATGCCCGGAAGCATTGATCGTACCAATCGCCATCAATAATTCATGGAAAATGGTGCGCTATGGCACCTACCCGTTGAACACTTTCATCAGCATGAGCTGGGAAGTTTTAAAACCTATCGAACCCGAAAAAAGACCGCTGGAAGATGTGGTGCTTGAGGCTGAAGAAAAAATAAGGGCTTCGATCTTTAAATCTAAGAGCTAGCCGATGGAAAAATTTAAATTACCGAAAAATCTTCTTGACAAAGCTATTAAAAGTGGCAATGAATATGGATGGAAAAAGGCAGATGTTTTAGAAGTTATCGAAGCCGCCAGGCAAATTCCAATGGCTAACATAGGAGGACAGGTTCAATATATCTGGCCTGACGCAACCTGCGAATTATATTGGCTGGATTATGATAGTGAAGATAAAAAAGAAAAAGAAGATTGGGTCACTTTCTGTAATAGAACAGCCTTTGAATGCAGTGAAAAATTCAAAAATCTAACTACTACGGATATAGAAAAAGAGGCGATAAATTCCTTTGAAATTATCAAACATAAATTTGATGAAGGGTTTCAATTAAATGATCATCAAGTATTCATTTTGTATTTCAATGATCAGGAAACTTATCAAGATTTAAGATCTAAATATTCTTCCCGTCCACGATCTTAAAAAATTCATCCCTGTAAGTATCGCCTACCGGAATTATTTTATCTCCGATAAAAATTCGGCTGCGTTCGATGCTGTCGATCTTATTGATAGATACGATATAGGATTTATGCACCCGGATAAAGTGCTTCTCGGGCAATGCATCTTCCATCTTTTTCATATTCTGCAGGGTGATAATGCGCTCGGCAGGGGTAAAAATGGAAATGTAATCCTTCAACCCCTCGATAAACAGGATATCGTTCAGGTAGACCTTTTGTATTTTATGCTCGGTTTTTACAAAAATAAAATCACTCAAAAAATCGCTTTGAGGGGCGGCCTCAGTTTTTACTTCCGGCTTGGATGATGGCTGCAAAATAGCCTGGGCTTTTTGCACTGATTTGAAAAATCGATCAAAGGCAATTGGCTTAAGCAAGTAATCGATCACGTCCAGTTCGTAGCCTTCCAATGCATATTGTGAGTAAGCGGTGGTCAATATTACTTTGGCCTTGCCGTTGGCTATACGCAAAAACTGTATGCCGGTTAGTTCGGGCATTTGCACATCCAGAAACACGAGGTCGATTTTACCCTCCTGCACCAGTTGAAGCGCCTCAATAGGATTAGTGGTTGCCTTTACCAATTGCAAAAAGGGCATTTTGGAAATGTAATCTTCCAATATATGGAGCGCAAGTGGCTCATCATCAACTACAAGGCATCTGATCATATTATAAAACTAATGATAATTCACAAGTGTAAGTATCGGGTTTGTCCTGTATTGTCAGGGTGTATTTACCGGGATAAAGCAGATCAAGCCTGCGCTTCACATTATTCAGCCCTATCCCACCCTCATTATCCTTGTTAAGCGTATGCTTTTTGTTCTCCATAAAAAAATGCAGTTTGGTCCCATCCAGGTTGATCCGCAAACGGATAGGCGCTGATGCATCGTTGGCTACCCCATGCTTGAAAGCATTTTCAATAAAAGCGATCAGCAATAAAGGTACTATCTTTTGGCTGCCCACCTCGCCTGTTATTTTAAAATCGACAAAGGCCTTATTGCCAAACCTGATCTTTTGCAGGTCAATATAATTTTGCAGGTATAGCAGTTCCTTTTCCAGATCGACCTTATTATCATTACTCTCATACAGCATATAGCGCATGATCTCGGATAACTTCAAAATAGCTTCGGGCGTAGTGTCCGACTTCTGGTAAGCCAGCGAGTAAATACTGTTGAGCGAGTTAAATAAAAAGTGTGGGTTGATCTGCGATTTCAGGAAAGCCAGTTCAGCACTCAACCGTTGATTTTCCAGATCGCCCTGCACCCGCTCGTTCAAAAACCAGTCGACACCGAATTTTAGCGCAGTACTTAAAAAAAGGAAGAAGGTGCTGCTGATCACCGTATGGACAAAATAATTTCCAAAAGCGACCGGCTTACCATCCTCCCGAAGTATATAGGGTTTATAAATTAAAGCCAATCCATATTTTCCAAAGCCGAAAATAATGATGGCGGCAAATAAAGAAAGTGCATAAAGCTTATATTTTTTTTTGTTTAAAAACTTGGGGATGAGGTATAAATAGTTGAGGTAAAACAAGCCTATATTAATAGCGCCAAACCCGATGAATATTACTGACAATTCTTCGGTACTTATCTTATTGCTACTGGCTAATAACATAAAAATGGAAATTATACTTACCCAAAAAACAATATGCCAGAATATTTGCCAGTTACGTTTCATCGCATCTAATGTAATATTTTAAGCGCGTTGTTGCTTAATATTTATATATAGCTGCTCTTTTTAACGATAAACGCCGTAATATTTACGATAAACGCTTTTATACGCTAAAATGCCCGTTCATCTATAATTCCCGGCTGTTGGTCTAATACTTTTTAGCAGGTTAAACTTTCAGTGTTTATTTGTATCATAATCAATCACACAATGAAAAGGCTGATCACAAATTCGAATCCATTTATCTTATTGCTGTTACCCGTAGTATTTGCTTTAGTAATGGGGATAAGTTATCAATCACAACAAAAAAGGGAATACGCCGCCGGAAGCAGTGCCGCAGCACATGCAACTTCGCTATTTTTTAAAGGCGTAACCCTGGTAAAAACCGTTTGCTCTATTGCCAAAGAAAAAGTATGGTAATCAGTACTGAGGGATTATCCTTCAACTTCGGCAACCAGCAAGTTGTAAAGTCGTTATCCCTTCAAGTGCCCGAAGGCAGTATATACGGTTTCCTGGGCCCGAACGGTGCCGGGAAAACAACCACAATAAAACTGCTGCTCAATCTGTTAAAAACAGACCAGGGCAGCATTCATGTTTTTGATAAGGAGCTGCAAAGTCATCGTATTGAAATTCTTTCACAAGTAGGCTCGCTGATAGAGCAGCCTGCTATTTATCTTCATCTTTCCGGAAAAGAAAACCTGATGAACCGGGCGCTGCTATTACAGGTGTCTGAAAGCCGGGTTGATGAAATGCTAAAGCTGGTTCATCTGACTGACGCGGCGCATAAAAAAGCGGGAAAATATTCTTTGGGGATGAAACAGCGCCTGGGTATTGCACTGGCCTTACTGCCCGATCCTAAACTCCTTATCCTTGACGAACCCACAAACGGACTCGACCCCAACGGGATCATCGAGGTGCGCGAATTATTGATCCGTTTGGTGACGCAACATAACAAAACGGTATTTATATCCAGCCACTTATTAGCCGAAGTGGAGCGCATGGCTACCCACGTAGGAATTATAGACCAGGGCGAATTGCTTTTCCAGGGGAGCATCAAAGACCTTGAGGCGATAAGTCAGCCCCGGGTACAGATAGAAGTAGCCAATACTGTTGATGCCGCCAACTTTCTGAAAAAGCAAGGCTTTATGGTAACCGATATTACCGACGATCTTTTGTCTATCCCGTTTACTTCTAAAACGCAGATGGGCGAGATCAATAACCTCTTGAATCAAAATGGGTATGTTGTTTACAGCATCCACAAAATACATAAGGATCTGGAGAAATTATTTTTAGACATCACCCAAAAAGCCTGAGCAAATGAAAGGATTTATACTATCGTTTAGGTCTGAGTTTTACAAAACACGTAAAACCATGGGCTTTTGGAGCGCAGTTTTATTACCGCTTATCATCTATATTTTATTGTTTATTGGCTTTTTAAGTCATAGCGACAAGCTCGCTACACATCCCGGACTAATACTTTGGTTAGAATTTTCCGTACCTGTGTTATTCGTAATGAGTTTCTTGTTGCCTATGTTAATTGTGTTCATCGGTTATTCGGTAAATAGCATAGAACATAAAGCAGACACCTGGAAGTCACTATTTAGTCTTCCAATACCAAAGTTTTCCATCTACTCGGCAAAATATTTTTATGCGTTGTTCCTCGTAGTTTTATGTCTTGCACTTTTTGTACTCTTTACACTTGGATTTGGGAATCTGTTAAGTGTAATAAAGCCTTCTCTTAAATTCAATCAATATCATATAGAAAGTACTCTGACATTGATTTATTTAAAACTTCTCTTTTCATCACTAGGCATATTATCTATACAGTTTTTATTGAGTCTACTGTTCAGGGATTTCTTAAAACCCATGGGGATAGGTTTTATTGCAACCATAGGAGGCGTGATTTTGACAAACCTAGATTGGGGGTATACCTACCTATATCCTTATTCCCATCCCTTTCTGACAGTAAAAAGCACTCTGCAAAATAAAATGGGTAATGGTGCAGGTATGCCCCAAATTACTGTCGACCTATTTACCAAAGATATATGGGTAAGCCTGGCAGTAGCAGTAGTAGTTTTTATACTGGGCTATTTTATTGTTTTGAAGAAGAGCGTGAAGTAAATTCCAGACTGTCATGCTGAGGAACGAAGCATCTGATCGCTTGTAGAAGATTCTTCGCTATCGCTCAGAATGACAAGAAAAAATTCCGACTTCCAAAATCCGACTTCCGAAATCACTTCACCGGCTTAGGCACAACTGGCAAACTCTCGTGCCCTTCTGCATCAACTGATTGCACTGCGAAAAAGTAATTATCTTTTGAGTAGGCAAGATCGGCGTGGGTATCTGTTACATAAAACTTCTTTTCCCAGTAGGGGCTTGTGGTTTCGCGCATCAATATGTAATAGCCTACTGCCTTTTTACCCATAGATGGTGCGTCCCATTTCAGCTGAGTACGGTTGGTTAACCCACTGATCATCACACCCACATTTTGAGGTTCGGCTGGCGCCGAAGCGAGGTTAGCCAAAACAGAAAGATTCATCCGTGCTACTTTTTGCACATAATTAAAATCAACAAAATCAGGCAGGTCGCCATAATCCACGCCGTTTTCTGTACGGATATTTTGATGCTGGCGGTTAAAATCCTCGTTCATTTCAGTGAATCTGACCGCTGTGAAACCTTCTAATAAGAAAGGCACTTGGTCGCCACCGCGCAAATACCGGTCGCGGCGATAGATCAGTTTTACATCCAGTTGATCAACATATCGTTCACCGGTTTCTTTGATATAACGGGCAAGCTCGCGCGATGGGCTATCGTCTTCGCCACCCAATGAAATTAAGCTTGCTATTTGTTTCTCATTACCGGCGGCAACAGATGGCACCCCTTCACTGAATACCCGCACACTGCGGTTATCCTTCAGATCTGTTTCCATACCGTGGGTATTGCCTACAATATCATTGTTCAGCATGGCATCCACATTCCAGTTCTCAGCCTTGGCGCGTTTTGCAACATGGGTTGAGCCATACAGCCCCTGCTCCTCACCCACAACTGACATAAAGATAATGGTCGCCGGGAATGATCGTTTAGCCATCACCCTTGCAAGTTCCATTGATACCGCCGTACCCGAAGCGTCATCGTTAGCGCCCGGCTCATCGCCGTTTGGCTCCATCACATCTGTGATCCGCGAATCATAATGCCCCGAAACAATATATACCCGCATGTCTTTCGGATCAGTTCCTTTTAGTACTGCTAATACATTTTTC
>JABDFM010000023.1 GCA_013286565.1 Bacteroidota bacterium | reverse complement strand
GTACCTATAAAAGCATTATAATCCACTTCTATTGTTTGCGATATTTCTGGCCCTAACGATGGATTACCCACACTTTGACTTTGAATAGAACTTTGATTTATAAAGGGATTTAAAAATTGCAAGCTTGGGCGTGATATTCGTTTACTATAGGCCAGTTTTATCGTGTTTTTAGCATTGATCTGTTTTTGTATTGTTAAACTGGGTACATAGGTAGTATAATTGGGACTAACTGATGGTAAATTCTGGGCGGTGTCAACAGGATAACCATGTATATCTGTATTTTCAACCCTCAACCCGGCAAGTATGGAATAGCTTTTTGGTAAGGTAATGGTTAAAACAGAATACCCTGCTAATACATTCTGGTTATAATCATAAATATTTGAAAGAGCAGGCTCAAATTCAAATTGATCAGCACTATTATCATTGTAATAATCCGAAGTGCTGCTTATCCTCCTGATAATACTTTTACCCCCTGCTTCCAATTTGAAAACTTTACTGATCGGCAGGGTATAATCAACCTGGACGGTATATTCGTTATTAACACCATCGATGTTATTCTGTACGTCTGGAAATACGGCCGTATATTTATTGGTATAGTCGGTTATCCCGTCATTATGGCTCCATTGGGTTGAAATGTCAAGCTCGTGGCCTTCCTTTTTGAACTTATGGGTATAATCCAGGCTCCAGTCAAAACCGTCTATTACATTATGAGTATTGCTGGTTTGGTCATAAGAGTTGGAGGAAACGGTATGTGAGCTGCCGTCAGTGCCAAACCTTATCTTGTTAAACCTGAATGTTGTATTAATACTATTGTATTTATTAAACTCGTACCCGGCAGTTAAAGAACCTGTTGTGGAATACCTGTTAAGCCTGGTGGTGCCACTTGAGGTGATCGTATCATTATTAATTTGCTGCTGAAGACCTGTTAAAGAGGTTTGAGGCCAGGAAATATAAGTTCCGACATTTGCCGACAGACTAAAGCGGTTTTTATTGTAGTTAAGGTTCACATTACCACTGTTTTGCCTTGTACCAACCCCACCGCTTACCGAGCCGCTAAAGCCCGAAACGTTTTTTTGCTTAGTAATGATGTTGATGATACCGGCTGTACCTTCCGCGTCATATTTGGCAGATGGAGAAGTGATCACTTCGATGCTTTTGATCTGATCTGCCGGTATCGATTTTAACACGTCGGACAAGCTGGCTGATGTTGCCCCGGATGGTTTACCGTTGATCAGCACACGCACATTCTGATCACCACGGATGGAAACATTCCCATTCATATCCACCGTTACCAGCGGAACTTTTTGCAACAGGTCAGTCGCGCTGCCACCGGCTGCGGTAAGGTCCTTTTCAGCATTATAAACGATCTTATCGATGCGGTTTTCTATCAATGGCGTAGCGCTGGATATCTCGACACCTGTTAACGCCTTTGCGCTTTGCGCAACAATGATCGTACCCACGTTTTTGTCGGGTTTTGAATCAGTAGTGATAATATTGTCAACAACTTTATCCGGGTAGCCAACATAAACGATCCTGATCTTGTAGGTACCGGGATGAAGGCCATCTAATTTAAAGCCACCCTTTTCGTCAGTTAAAACACCGTTTAGCGGAGATTTACCACCACTCCTGAAAACACTCACCGAAGCATAGTCCAAAGGTTTTTTGGAAATGGAGTCAACAAGCGTTCCGGAGATCCTTCCCACGATGGTTGATCCCCCGCCGCCATATTGCGCCTTGGCCGATAGTACAGAACAAAATATTGCAATAAGTATAAGTAAACGTTTCATTTCAAATCATTTTTCGTATTTGGAGGTGAAATTAGTTGAAATGTTACAGCAAAAAGCTCATTTTTTTGTCATAAGCGAATACTGTCATCAATTAGTTACAGTTTCTTAGTGTCTGAAGTACAATATTGATTGCTGAACATTCCGATTTAGTCCATAACAATCGGGGTTATTGTAATTGGACGAGCTTCATTCTGTCATTTCGAACGAGGAACGAGAGAGAAATCTTATACAAGCGCACGGCGATTATGCATGTTGTTTAAGATTTCTCTCTATCGTTCGAAATGACAGAAGTTTATTTATGGGTTAACTTTAACTACTACCCTATAATACAATATTTACGATCCTTCCCTTCACCACGATCACCTTTTTAGGGGTTTTGCCGTCAAGATATTTTTGTACTTCGGCACTTCCGATAACCGCGGCTTCAATAGCCGCAGCCTCCAGGCTTAACGACAAGTTGAGGTTGATTTTGGTTTTACCGTTGATCGAGATCGGGTAGGCAAACTCATCCTCAATTAAATATTCGGGATTGAATGTCGGATACGGGGCATAAGATAATGAGCCCGGCTGATTACCCAGCAATACCCAAAGCTCTTCGCAGATATGCGGTGCATAAGATGATAATACTACCACCAAATCCTGCAAAATAGCCCGTTTATTACATTTAAGATCGGTAAGCTCATTAACAGCGATCATAAAGCTGGATACCGAAGTATTGAATGAGAAACGTTCCACATCTTCCTCCACCTTGCGGATGATCTTATGTAGTGATTTCAATTCGGCTTTAGATGCTGCAGCATCTGATAAACTGAAATTCCATTGCTCATCATGAAATAACCTCCAGAATTTACGCAGGAATTTAAACACGCCCTCAATACCGTTGGTATTCCAGGGTTTGCTTTGTTCTAAAGGGCCTAAAAACATTTCGTACATGCGCAGGGTATCAGCGCCGTATCGTTCAATAATGTCATCTGGGTTTATTACGTTGAATTTGGATTTTGACATTTTTTCAACTTCAACACCGCAAATATAAGCCCCCTCCCGGCCTCCCCCGGTTGGGGAGGAGATAGAGCCATCTTCTAAAATAAGAACGGCATCTTTATATTCTGGTCTCCATGCTCGGAATTTTTCAATATTAAGAATATCGTTATTTACAATATTTACATCTACGTGCAGAGGCCCAAATGCCAGACGTTGTGGATTGCCTTCGTATGATTTGATGATAAAATTAATCTTCCATTCATCTAATAATTCCTGACCGAAAGTCTCAGATATTTCCCATTTTTTAGCTTGACCCTTAGATAGAAAATAATGACTTTGTGATAAATTTTCATCTTGTAAAGTCAACCGGTACACAAAACTGCTTCGGCCCTGTATCATCCCCTGGTTGATGAGCTTTTTGAAAGGCTCTTCCTCAACCACCAGGTTCATATCCTTTAAAAACTTGTTCCAGAAACGGCTGTACAGTAAGTGCCCTGTAGCATGCTCGCTGCCGCCAATGTACAGGTCAACATCTTTCCAGTATTCGATCGCTTTTTCGGATGCAAATTCTTTGTCGTTATTTGAATCCATATACCGGTACCAGTACCAGCTTGAACCGGCCCAGCCGGGCATGGTGGAATGTTCGTATGCATAGCCGCCAGCCCCCTCTAAATCTCCCCCGGCAGGGGAGACTTTAGCTTCGCCCGCGGTTATTTCTGAAGCCCTTCCGCTAACCAGCGGAGAGGGTTGGGTGGGGCTAATTCTTTCAGGTAATGAGGTTAGTTTTTGTTTAATTTCTTCAAATACCTTTTGAGGGAATTTTAAGACTTCATCATTATCGAACCTAATTACTTCAAAGCCAAAATAATTAAGTATTTCTGTCCTTGCATCATCAGCTTCTTTGTTTAATTTATGATGATGCCCATCCAATTCAATAACCAATCCTTTTTCTAAACAAACAAAATCAGCAATAAACTGACTGATAGCGTGCTGTCTTCTTATTTTATATCCTGTCTGATTATTTCTTAATAATTGCCATAAAATATTTTCAGCTTCAGTTGGTTGATTTCGATTATCCCGGCTAAATTCTTTTAATTGCTCATAATAAACTGGATCGGCAGTTTCGCGATAATTCCCGGCCTGGTGTGTTGGGTAAGTCTCCCCAACCGGGGGAGATTTAGAGGGGGCTGGGTGGTATTTCCAATTTGAAGCCCTCGCTAACGGTGGTTCACCTGTTTCCGTTGGTAAATATTTATCAACTTCGGGCAAAACTAAAGGCAGGTCTTTTTCATCGATCAGGTAAGGCAGATCATCCTTAAAGTAAACCGGCACCGGTTCGCCCCAGTAACGCTGGCGACCAAAAATGGCATCCCGCATCCTGAAATTCACTTTGGCTTTACCCGCGCCTTTTTCTTCTAAAAAGGAAATTACTTTGGCTGTGCCTTCTTTATAATTCAAGCCGTTCATAAAATCCGAATTGATATATCGGCCTTCCTTGGTTGGGTCGGCTTCGGTTTCAATATGCTGGATATCCATGATAGGCACTATCGGCAAGCCGAAATGTTTGGCAAACAGGTAATCACGCTGATCGCCGGATGGTACGGCCATTACCGCGCCGGTACCATAACCTGCCAATACATAGTCGGCTATGTAAAGCGGCACTTTTTCATTATTCACCGGGTTGATCACATAGCTGCCCGTAAAAGCGCCCGATACCGTTTTGGTATCCGCCATACGGTCCAGCTCAGATTTCTTTTTGCTTTGCGCGATGTAAGCGTCTACTTCCGCTTTTTGTTCGGGAGTAGTTAACTCACACACCAGTTCATGCTCAGGTGCCAATACTAAAAATGTCACCCCGAAGATGGTATCAACTCTTGTTGTGAATACTTCTATAGCCCCCTCTAAATCTCCCCCGGTAGGGGAGACTTTATTAAAAGCCCTCCCTTCCGGGGAGGGTTTGGGTGGGGCCGACATCTGAAATCTTACACTCGCACCAATACTTTTCCCTATCCAGTTCCTCTGCATTTCCTTTAAGGGTTCGGGCCAGTCGATGGTATCCAAACCTTGTAACAGGCGCTCGGCATAAGCGGTGATGCGCATGCTCCATTGCCTCATTTTCTTTTGCTCAACCGGGTAACCCCCGCGCTCGCTGAAACCGTCCTTTACTTCGTCATTGGCTAAAACTGTTCCTAAAGCTGGGCACCAGTTCACGGTGCTTTCGCGCAGGTAGGTGAGGCGGTATTTTAATAGTTCGGCTTGTTGTTCTTCTTTGGTGTAGGCTTTCCATTCATCAGCAGTAAAGCTCAAAACTTCCTCGTCGCTAACTGCATCAACCCCTGCTGAACCATATTGATCAAAATGGGCCGCTAATTTTTCTATCGATTCCGCCTTATCAGTTGCTTTATCATACCAGGAGTTGAACAATTGCATAAATATCCACTGCGTCCACTTATAATAACCCGGTGAGCTGGTGCGCACTTCACGACTCCAATCGAACGAAAAACCAAGCTGGTCCAGCTGACGGCGGTAGGTAGCAATATTGGCCTCGGTAGTAATAGCAGGGTGCTGCCCGGTTTGTATGGCGTACTGCTCGGCAGGTAAACCAAAACTGTCGTATCCCATCGGGTGCAATACATTAAAGCCTTTTAAGCGTTTGTAGCGTGAAAAAATATCAGAAGCGATATAGCCCAGCGGATGGCCAACATGCAGCCCCGCGCCCGATGGGTAGGGGAACATATCCAGCACATAGTATTTGGGTTTTACTGAATTATTATCAGCCTTAAAGGTTTGATTATCAGCCCAAAATTGCTGCCACTTTTGCTCTATATCCTTAAATTGATAGTCCATTGTTGCTATTTCCGCTTATGAGGTTGCGAAATTAAGAAAAATGACGATTAGTTGAGTAGAGATTAGTTGATTTGTCGTATTAGCTGATCAACTAACTTCACGGATATATATACCTTCTATACAGGCTGAAAAAATATACCGGATCAATTTACGCTGCCCAGTAGTGTAAGGGTAAACTTGTTGGTATCGCCGGCCACTCCGGACACCGCACCCATAACGGCATCTTGTACATTAATAACTCCGTCGCCATTGATGTCCTGGTATATAGGATCGCCAACTTTAGTTGTAGAAGATTGAAACGGCGAAGAATTTATTTGCTGTTGACTGGCAAAAGTACCGGTAACAATAAATTTGGCGTCAACAGGATTAATGATCTTATTACTGGTAGCATCATAGAACAAATAATAGGTTTTACCCGGCGTCACTGTAAAGTCTATTTTACCGCTGGCATTGCTTGTGCCGACAGCTATAGGATTTGATGAAATCCTTTGCTGATCCGAAAGTAGCTTGACAGGTGTATTGCTTAAAATCGTTCCATTTTGCAATTGCACAGTTACTTCCATAATCGTTGGCTTGGCCTTATTATCTTTTTTGCAAGCTGAAAACAGCGCTGCTGCTATGATGATGGCTAAAATTTTAAACCGCATTTGATAAGGATTAGTAGGTGATAAAAGTAATCAAAAAACAGGAGTAAAGAGATACTCAGCCCTTTTTAGCAAATTCTAAATGGTTTTCAGCCATCGCTGTTTTAAGTGGTTGTAAGGAGCCTTTCCCGATGCCATGTAATTTCATAAATTCAGCCTCAGTTAACTGTGAAAGTTGTTCCAGCGTCGTTATCCTGGCATTTGCCAGGGCGCGTTGTGCAGGCTTTGACAGTTTATCAAAGGGGTGCAATTCCTTTTTCTCTTTCATAAAATGAGCTTACAAACCGTCAAAGACAAACTTCTCTTTCACCATTTTTTTGCGTGGCAACAGATCGGGCCGATTAGCGGTTTGATAAACAAATGAGGCTACAATAATGGCTGCTTGTTTCAGGTCGTCCATTCGCAGGTAATCATAAGTATCCATATTGGTATGGTGCGTTTTGGCTTCATAATCCAGTGGGTCCTGTATAAACTGGAAGCCGGGGATACCCGCCCAGTCGAACGGTAAATGATCGGTTGATCCGGTATTGCTCAGCGATACCGTTTTTGCACCCAGGTCATTAAATGGTTTAAACCATTGTTCAAATATAGGTTTCACAGCCGTATTCCCTTGTGCGTAGATCCCTCTGATCTTACCTGTGCCATTATCCAAATTAAAGTAGGCGGAAATAGTAGCCTGCTCGGGTTTAATAACGCCGGTTTCGGCATTGCCAAAATGATTTTTAACATAATTGTAGGAGCCCAAAACACCTTCTTCTTCCCCGCTCCACAAAGCGATCCGTATGGTGCGTTTAGGCTGAAGATGTAATGAATCCAGCAGGCGAACGGCCTCCAACATCACAATGCTGCCCGCGCCGTTATCGGTGGCGCCTGTTGCCGCGTTCCACGAATCCAGGTGGCCGCCAAGCATTACTACCTGTGCTTTCAGTTTAGGATCGGTGCCGGGTATTTCGGCTACTACATTATATCCCTTGGTATCGTCGGTATAAAACTTCCCTTTGATATTTACAGCCAGTTCCACAGGGTGGCCCGACGCCATTAAGCGTTCTATTTTAAACCCATCTTCGGATGACAGGACTGCTTCGGGTAAAAAAACCGGGCGACTTGCTTTGTAATTAAAAAAGCCTTGTACGGTTACAGTACCGTCGCGCCCACTGCCATCGGCATCCATCACAGCTACAGCGCCAAATTCTTTCAATTGCAGCCTTCCGCGGTCCATCAAGCCAAAATATTTTAAACCGCCATCCAGCTCCTGGCGACTCATCATATAGGAGTCGGGCATCCTCATCAGCGCGCTGTCTGTCAGCCTTTCTGCAAATGGTTTTATGTCATCTTCATGTTTTTTACTTCCACTGGTAAGCAGGATGATCTTTCCTTTAATGTCAGCTTTATGTTTTTCGAGATAGGCCGAATCCATCAGGTTGAACATCGTTACTTCGTAAACAGGCGCGCGTACTTCGCCCGGTGTGTTGGAACTCCAGGGCAGGGGATAGCCAACAACATATCCCTGGTAAGGTACTTTCATCGAGATATTGAATTCTTCCTGCTCCCATCCCCGGCCATATTCGCCCCAGGGTTCAAAACCTGCTTTAACCAGTCCCCATTTTTTCATGCTTTCAATAGCCCATTTACCAGCCCTGGTATAACCGGGCGAATTGGTCAGCCTTGAACCGGCAACATCGGTTAAGTAATGAGCGATAACAGGGATCTGCGAACTGCTCATTTCAGCATTCCGTATTTTGCGGAACGCGGCGGTATCTATGTTTTCCTGTTGGGCATAAATTGCACTACTTGAAAACAGGAGTAAAACAATAAGTGAGGGCAGTGTAAATTTTTTCATAGCATGATATTTAGGAGATCAGGTTTTACGGTTTAAAAATATTTCAATTTTTTGTAAAACGCAATTACAAAGAACTTATTAGCACTTGGTTTGAATATATTTTAACCACAGCAGCTATTGCCGCTCTGCATAGGAGGGCACTTAACCGTGCCATAACTGCAAAATACACAGCAATCGCCCGGTAGCGGTTTTAAATAGGCGTGGCAGTGTACACATTCATAAAAATATTGGCAGGCATCCACCGGCATTACCTCTTCTGTACTATGCTTACAAACCGGGCAGGTAATAATTGAGTTTAAAATAATGGGCTCGCTCATTTGATCTCTGATTACCTGATCACCATATTAATGATCAACACCCCGATAATTCCCACTACCGAAACAATAGATTCCATCACCGACCATGATTTGATGGTGTCTTTTATTGACAGATTGAAATACTCCTTGAAAAGCCAGAAACCGCCATCGTTTACGTGCGAGAAAGCCAGGCTGCCCGCGCCTATAGCCAGCACCATTAGGTTTGGGTTGATAGTATGATCGTGCAGCACCATGGTAGAAACTATCCCTGCGGCTGTTAAACCTGCTACTGTTGCCGAGCCCAGGCTGATACGGATAATGGCGGCAAGCAACCAGCCCAAAACAAGCGGCTGCAGGTGCATACTTTGCATCATACCGGTGATATCGTTATTGGCGCCGCTGGCTACAAGCACTTCTTTAAATATCCCCGAGCCACCTATGATCAACAGGATACCCGCAATATCTTTTATCGCATCGCCATATAAAACAGCCAGGCGTTTCATATCGATGCCTTGCCCTATACCTAATGAAAAAGTAGCGAATATGATGGATATCAGCATCACGATAGGTGCTTCGCCTATAAAAGCGATGAATCTATGCAATGCCCCGGTGCTATGATCAATGTTCAGATATAGCGCGCTCGCCATTAATAAAATAACGGGAAGTAACGCGGTCAAAAAGCTATTGAAAGCGCCCGGCAGTTTGTCAGCAGGCAATTCTTCAATCTTGAAAGTTTCCAGCGGGGTGGAGGGTATTTTCTTCAGGGTACTTGCAAATACGGGCCCGGCCAGTATAATTGCGGGAACAGCCAGTATCAACCCATAAACCAGCGTAGTGCCCATATTGGCATGGAACATTCCCACCAGCGCCGTAGGCGAGGGGTGTGGCGGCAAAAAACCATGCGTAACCGATAGTGCAGCCAGCATGGGCAAGCCGATATACACGGCAGGCAATTTATATTTATAAGTCACCGAAAAAATAAGTGGCACCATTAGCACAAAGCCGGTGTTGTAAAACAGCGGTATGCCAACAATAAAGCCAACCACCACCAAAGCCCACTGAATATATTTTACGCCGAAGAGATTAACCAGCACCTCTGCAATTTTTTGTGCCGCGCCGCTGGTGGCAACCAGTTTACCAGTCATAGCGCCCAGGCAGATGATAATGGTGATGGTGCCCAACGTATCACCCAGCCCTTTCTGAACCGATGCTGTAATTTTATCCATCGGGATACCCAGCAGCAGCCCGGCAACGATGGAGACGATCAGAAAAGAAAGAAAGGGGTTTAATTTGGCCCAGCTTACCAGTACAACAAGCAGGATAATACAAAACAGGATGGTTAATAATGCCATTTCAGGGTTTTAATTGGCTCAACCGTTAAACAACGGTTCTTGTCGGTTATCCCAAAAAAACAAAATAATTATTTCATTTTCCTGTATCTCGTAAAAAAAAGAAGTTTGTTTGGTTATTATGCCTATTCTAACATTTTCTTTAATGGAGGAGGCCTTAAACATATATGGATGATCAGCTAACAGGTCCATCGTTTTGTATGTTTTTTCAAGAAATTTTTCAGCCTGTCTTAAGCTCCATTTATTTTCAATAAAATCGGCTATGGATAAAAGCATGTCAGTGGCATCATCGGTAAAAATGATCTTTAAACTCATCGGTTAGCAAGAATTCTTTTTACCTCTTCATAGGATTTTGTTTGACCATTTTTAGCTTGTTCGCGACCTCTTTCAATTCCTTTTTTGACATGCTCCGGCAATTCAGTCCAAAAGTCAGTCTCCTCTACAACGATGGTAGCTTTAGCGGCTTTTGCAGCTTCTAAAAAAAGGTCTTTATATTTTTCGTCAAGATCTATTACAAGTCTCATCTTAATGATTTTATTATCAAAGTTAACTTTTTTAAAACAGTAACCATATTTGGGTTTCGGAATTTGCCGTCAAAATAGATAAAAGTTTTTTGGCTGCTGGATCAAACTGAATAAAAACAGCTAATTTTAAGCCTATGGAAACGATAGCGCACCAGGTATGGATAAATGCTGGTAAAGAAAAAGTTTATGATGCAGTTACTGCCTCCGATGGCATATCCAAATGGTGGATAGAAGATTGCACAGTAAAACCCGAGATCGGGTTTTTGAATATTTTCAGGATGGGCGGGCATGTGCACGATAAAATGCTGATCGTCGACCTAAAGCAAAATGCGTATGTGGAATGGGAATGTGTAAACGATAACGGAATCTGGACGGGTACTCACCTTAGTTTTGAGATCATTGAAAAGCAGGGCGTTTGCATCCTTAATTTTAAACATAGCAAATGGGAAAGCCAGACAGAGTTTTTCACCGTTTGCAATTTTCATTGGGCGCGCCACTTGTTAATGCTGAAAGCCGCTTGCGAAACCGGCAATGGCCAGCTGATCAAAGCCGAAGAAGCAAAATGGGGTGAATTATATCAGAAATTAAATACATAAACTATGAAAAAAGCAATAGGCATCGGCGGCGTATTTTTTAAGTGCGAGGACCCGAAAGGTATGAACGAATGGTATACAAAAAACCTTGGATTGCCCAGGAGTGAATACGGAACAACGTTTGAGTGGCTGCAGGCCGATGATCCTTCGAAAACAGGATCTACATCATGGTGCACGTTCGCGCAGGACACCAAATATTTCAATCCGTCAACCAAGCCATTTATGATCAATTACCGGGTCGAAAATCTTGTTGCGCTGGTAGATGAACTAAAAAAAGATAACGTGACCATTGTTGATGAGATTGCGGAATATGACTATGGCAAATTCGTCCATATACTTGATCCGGAAGGGAACATTATCGAGCTTTGGGAACCGGCAGATGAGTAATAGGATAAAATGGGCGGTACATGAACAAAGTGATGTTATAGTCGATAGTCCATAGACCATGGTCTATAGGTTTCATTAAAATTTACATTACGTCAAAGAAAGCCTTGCTATCTTCGCCATGGTCTATGGACTATCAACTATGGACGTAATCAACACCCATGAGCAAACAACGCTACTTCTTTCTTGTCCTCATATTGGGTACGCTTACCGCGCTCAGCCCTTTTTCCATCGATATGTATTTGCCGGCTTTCCAGGATATTGCCAGGGCATTGCATACCACGCCATCGCAGGTTGGGCAGTCATTGTCCAGTTTCTTTATCGGGTTGGCGACCGGGCAATTGATCTACGGCCCATTGATGGACCGATTTGGGCGTAAGCGACCTTTGTATTTTGGCTTAAGCCTTTATATCGTTGCGTCGGTTGGATGTTTCCTGTCCACTTCTGTCGAAATGCTCATCATCATCCGCGCTTTTCAGGCCATAGGCAGCTGCGCCGCAGGGGTAGCCTCCGTTGCTATGGTGCGCGATATTTTCCCGGTAAAAGACAACGCAAAAGTGTTTGCCCTGTTGTTTTTGGTATTGGGCGCTTCCCCGCTGATCGCTCCAACTACGGGCAGTTACCTGGCCGATGCATTTGGCTGGCAATCGGTATTTATTGTGCTGCTCAGTATTGCTGTATTAATTTTAGTGGCAGTTATCTTTACCCTGCCCGAAAGCTATGAACCTGACGCCTCTTATTCCCTCAAACCCGGCCCAATTATCAATAACTTTTTACAGGTGATCCGCGAGCCGCAGTTTTATACCTATGCCATTGCTGGTTCTATCGCCTTTTGTGGCTTGTTTGCTTATGTGGCAGGTTCGCCGTTGGTGTTCATGGGTGTTTTTCATTTATCCAAGAAAGGCTATGGTTTACTGTTCGCGGGTTTATCCGTAGGGTTTGTTGGCGCTAACCAGGTCAATAGCCTGCTGATCAAGCGCTTTAAAAGCGAGCAGATCGTGCGCGCGGCATTAACTACTCAGGTTATTTTAGGAATCCTGTTTTGGATAGGCACGCTCAATGGCTGGTATGGTTTAGCCGGTGTGATCACGATGACTTTTTTGGTGCTGAGCTGTATTGGATTAACCAACCCAAACACCTCAGCGCTTAGTATGGCCCCGTTTTCAAAAAATGCTGGGGTTGCATCAGCTTTGCTGGGCACCATGCAACTGGGTTTGGGTGCGGCAGCTTCTTTTGCGGTGAGTATATTCAGCGACAAATCGGCGATGCCAATGGCGGGTATTATGGCCGTTTCATCCGTGATCGCGCTAACAGTTTTGCTTACCGGGAGACGGAATATTGTAAATAAAATAGAAGTTGATGCGGCTGCTCCGGTGGGTGCAAGTCATTAAACTTTAGTCAGCCGCGTAGGCTACGCCTGCAATAAGTAAGTAATATTAAGCAGCGATCATTTGCAGGAAAGCCGCATCTTTGATCTGCCTGTCTTTGGGGTCCATGATCTTCCTGATATCTTTTTCTAAGATGGTCTTTAACTCCTTGGCAATTGCTTTTAACAGGCTATCAGTTTCGGTTGGATTTTTCATGGCTCAGTTTTTTTATTGTTATACGTAAAGATGTATAAATATGATGCCATTTATAATTCCCGTTTATGCGGCTGCTTCTTCGGCTAAAATTGTATGTTTTTGTAAGCAGTTCCTTTTAAATATAACTTGAAAAATAGTCACGAGACGCTTTCGACAGCGCAATAATCAAAGTCCTCTCCTTTGGAGAGGATTATTCACATGGTTAATTGTTGTTTTGGCGTTCATGAAGGCTTTGCCGTTTAGGTGAGGCTTACACCAACACCTCATCAATGATCCCAAACTCTTTCGCTTCACTGGCTATCATCCAAAAATCCCGGTCCGATACATCATGTATCTTCTGATACTCCTGCCCGCTGTGTTTGGCTAAGATATCGTAAAGCTCCTTTTTAACTTTTAGCACTTCCCTTGCCGTAATTTCAATATCCGATGCCGGGCCTTGCACACCGCCCAATGGCTGGTGGATCATCACTCGCGAATGGCTCAGAGCCGCACGTTTACCCGCCGCACCGGCACATAACAGTACTGCCGACATAGACGCCGCCATCCCCGTGCATATGGTAGCCACATCCGGACTGATCAAATGCATGGTATCATAAATCCCGAACCCGGCATATACCGAACCGCCCGGCGAGTTGATATACATCTGGATATCCTTCTTCGGATCGGCCGATTGCAGGAATAATAGCTGCGCCTGGATAATATTGGCGATATTGTCATCAACAGCTGCACCCAAAAAGATAATGCGGTCCATCATCAGCCTGGAAAAAACATCCATCTGCGCTACGCGCAATTCGCGCTCTTCTGTGATGTATGGCGTCATGGCGTAGGGGATGCTGTTTTCTGCCTTCGCGATGTATTGGTCCACCTGCAAACTTTGGACATGGCGATGCCCCACCGCGTATTTGCGGAATTCATTTTTGTCGATATTCATAAAATTTTGGTTTTATTGATCCGTAAACAAACGCCTTATTTTTTGGCTGAAGCTTACGTGCTCCGTTTGTGTAAATAGTTTCTGATGCACAGCCTCAATTTCTTTTTTCAATTGCCTGCGGCTGTAAGTTTGGATAATGCCGTAGGTTTTCTTTTGCCATAATACCCTGTCGCCCAGTTCAGGATCGATGAGCATCCGGGCCTCAAATACGAGAGCGTTGCCGGTATCATACTGGCCCAGCAAGTGCAGTTCTATCTGCTCGGTTTCATTCCATAAAGTCATCATAGGTCAATGCTTTTTCTTTAATGGTTTCACGTACTTTTTCCAAACATTTATACTTCTGTACCGTTGCCGAGCGAACGCCGGAATAACCGAATTGTTCAGCGATCTCCGTCAGCGGCAATTGGTCGTAATAAAATCCTCTCAACAATTCCATGCATTTTTTACCTGCTGTTTCCAGGAAATGCATCAGGCGATTTTCTGACGGGGTTTCTTCCTCATCAATCGAAAGTTCAATATTATCCAATGGGATGTTCTGACTTTCCCCGCGATGCCGTCTCAGCCATAAATGTTTGGCTATGCCGACTAACCAGGCAATATCATTAGCAGGTTTTGCTGCGACGGCCTTTTCATAATAAACAACCAGCGCATCCTGGAAAACATCCTTCGCCTCGTCAAACGAGCCACCCATCCGGCTCACATATTTCGCCACTGCCGGGAAAGCTTTTTTATAAAGGCTGATGAAAAACTCCTCACGCGTTTCAGATAAAGACGTCATAATAATTATCCTTTTATACCTATGTGCAAATTAAATGCAAAATATCACCTTTTATTTTAATATGACCAAACTACACCGTCATGGCGAGGAACGAAGCCATCTCTACACATGCTAATCAAACTCCACAATGATTGTTAATTGCAAAAAGCTATTAGTTCACCAAGATTGTTAAGGTCCGTGATCGTCCTATTAAGAGATGGCTTCGTTCCTCGCCATGACGGTTTGGTTTATGTTCCAGCCAACTGCAAACTGCCCACCGCAAACTGCCTACTGCTTCACCGCCGTTACCTTAGTCCCCTCCTCGCCGCTGGTTTCAAATATCAAATCTTTATCTGTCAGCTTGGAAACAAAGAAGGGAAAATTTCTCGTTTTACCACCATCTAAAACTTCTTTAACCTGGATATTGCTGCCATCTAATTTATAAGTGCCATGCGATAGCACCTTGCCGCCCCACCAGATCATCATGCTATCATTTTTTGAAAATTTGATATAGGGGGATTCTATTTCAAGCTCGGTGGCGGATACACTGTCGGGCGGATGGCTGTTCGGGTTCTCCACCTTTACATATTTCCATTTGCCCAGCAATGCTTCGCGCTGAATAGGTTTTTGCTTGCAGGAAGAAAGTATTAACAAAGCAATTACGCCCATAAGCAGTTTGATTTTTATCATATTCAATTTTAACTCTTACGGGTTAAAGCTAAATATTCTACGGTTGTTTTTTCTGTAATTCGCGTAATCTTTCCTCGGCCCTTTTGATCTCGTCCTTCTCGCTTAAAGGTCCATCAGTTTTTAATTCTTCACTTTTTTTCCGGTTGCGCTTTACAGGTATTTGGGGGCCTTCTTTACGCTGACGTTTTTCTGCAACAGTTTTCATGATAACGGGAATTTACAGAGGATGAACTAATGAGTATCATTAGTCTAACTATCCGGGAAAGAATATGTTTAGGATAATTGAAGGAATCTTGTTGAAACTCGTTTCATCAGGCGTTCCGATGGAACGCTCTTGTCCGGCGGTCATTTTTTCTACCAACTAAACGTCCCGAAGGGACGATCATGACATTAAAACCGTCCCTTCAGGACGGCTGGTTGGTAGAAAAATGCAGAAAATGGTTTTACGTTCCGTAGGAACGTCTGGTGCCAGGCGATGATTTGAATTACACCTTATATTGCAGTGTCTGAATAATACGTATTTTTGTTTAACACACATACAATGACAACCAAATTAACATTAACCATAGAGCAGGACGTTATAAAAAAAGCCAAACTGTATGCTAAACATACTGGAAGAAGTTTGCCTGAGCTTATCGAAAATTATCTTGAATCGCTTACAGAAGAGAATGAGGATAAGAAACAACTTTCAGCTAAATTAAATAAATAGCGGGCTCAGTTAAGCTTCCGGATGATTTTGATAAGAGGACAGTCTTAGGTGCTTATTTGGAAAGCAAACATTTGTGAAAATATTATCCTGTTAAACCTTTATTGCTTTTCCCCCGGTATTGCCACCCCCGGCTTCTCCACCTTCACCAACTCTTCTTCATGCGTTTCCTCCTTACTCGCGGTAGCATAATTTAGCTTCCTGAAACGCCAGATAGCAAACGCGGGTTCCTGCATCCGGTTGATGAGCTTGAAGAATTTGGGGAAATTGTGTATCTCATCGAGCAGCACGCCGGGTACGATGCCGTTATTGTCCAATATCTCGCGGATAGTATATTCCTTGTCTTTGGTTATCCAAATCTCAAAGTCGCGGCGTATCTCACCCGATTTTTCCGCGTCAATGCTGGCATCAATACATATCACTTTATCGCCGGGTCGCATTGTTTTTGTTTTAAAATTGAAGTGCGGTTATTTAACACACTTTTCGGTCATTCACTAATCTCTAACCTCTAATCACCAATCTCTATTTATGACCCAAACTATCCGCCTTCGCTTTGTCTTTTTTCTTGAAATATCCTTTCAGTAAAAAATTATGCTGGGCGGCTTCAAGGTCGTCGTTGAGTTTGATTGAACTTTGTTGCAGGTTATCTAATGTACTTTGCACTTTTACAGCGGCTTTAGGGTCATTTAACAATATGCCTAACGCGTTATCCGTAGTCGTGAGCTTTTTGCTGGCGTTGTTTAAATTTTCAGTAAATGCACTGGCGCTGGTCACTGCTTTTTGCAGCTGGGCAGCAGCAGCTTTTATTTTATTAAATGTGGTGGTATCGGTCATCAGGTTATCAGCCAGACCGCCTTTGGTATTCATTTTTTTACCGAAATTATCCAACTGAACGGCCACCCGTGCAGCAGTTTGGGTGGTAACCTCTAAATTTCGCATCGAATTGCGTAATTGTACGCCCATGGCACTATCGGCCAATAATGCGCCAACTGCGCCCTTGCCTTGTAATATCTGGTGCGTTAGATCCTTAATATCTTTAGTTATAGATAGCAGGTTCTGGTTGTTTTGCTGTAAGGTTTTCAGCATATCATCGGTCGATAATAATTTCTCAGACTGCAATACATCACCATCCTCCACGATAGGCGCCTGCGGACTGCCGCCATCTATCACGATGATCTTATTACCAATCAACCCATCAGAGCTGATCTTTACACCGGCGTTGCGGTGGATATATTGTTGTGAATTGGCATCAACACTCATTCTTACATCAACCTGCGAGGGACCTGTAAAGCGGATATCGCTGATAGTGCCTACTTTAACTCCCGAGAACCATACGTTGTTCCCAGCCTTCAACCCGGCCACGTCATCAAAGGTGGCTTTGATATGTATCTTTTTTGAAAAGGTTTTGTTCGAGCCGCCCAGGGTAAGCACGCCTATTACAAATACAATTAAGCCGAGGGCTAAAAATATTCCCACTATAATTGCTTTCCTGTTTTCTGATTTATCCATGTGATATGGTGGTAATTAACTATTGTATAAAGTTATATTCAAAAAATGGTTTTACACGCGCATCAAGCGTATTAAATACTTCCTCAAACAAGCCAACCCGTTGAAACTGCCCGTCGAGCAGCATCGCTATCCGGTCGCCCGTGTTTTTGGCACAGGTCAAATCGTGTGTAATGATGATGGACGAAGTATGGAACCGTTGCTGTACCTCGTTGATCAAATCGTTGATCTCGATGCAGGTAATGGGATCGAGGCCCGCTGTGGGCTCATCATATAACATCACTTCTGGGTTCAATATCAATGTACGCGCTATGCCTATCCGTTTACGCTGCCCGCCCGATAATTCAGCCGGCATCTGGTTGATGGTGTGCGAAAGCCCCACCGCATCCAGCACGGTCTCTACCGATTGGTCTATTTCTTTGCGGGTGAGGCTTTTGCGGTTACGCACCAGCGGGAACTCCAGGTTTTTGCGCACCGTCATACTATCATATAATGCGCTGTTCTGGAATGAGAAGCCTATCCGTATCCTTAATTCCTGCAATTCCTTATCACTAATTTTGCTGATGTCTTTGCCTAATACCATCACCTCGCCCTTATCCGGCCTCATCAAACCTGATATGATCTTGATCAGCACCGATTTTCCCGTTCCCGAACGGCCAAGCACCACCAGGTTTTCGCCCTGGTAAAGATCGAGGTCAATTCCGCGCAGCACCTCAAAATCAGCAAAGGATTTCTCCAATCCTCTTATGGTGATCACCGGGTCGTTATAATCGATATCTGCTTTTGCCTTTTCCATATTAATGTTTAGCGGAACCAGCCCGCTATCTGTACGATCAGTATTTCTTCAACAAATATCATAAACATTGCGGTTACAACCGCGCCGTTTGCCGCTTTGCCTACTCCTTCGGTTCCCTTGTTAGAAAAATAGCCCTGGTAGCAGCCTACAATACCTATGGTAAACCCGAATACAATAGCTTTTGCCAGCGATGAAACAAAATCAACAAAAGTCAGCGGTTCAAAAACCTGCTCCCAATAGGTGGTATAACTTGTGCCTTCATTGGTAGCTACATTCAGGTATCCACCCAATAAAGCAACAAAAGCAGTATAGGTTGATAAAATAGGTATCGCAATAGTAGTGGCCAGCACCCTGGTGCATACCAGATATTTAAAGGGTTTGGTGCCCGATACTTCCATGGCGTCTATCTGTTCGGTAACACGCATAGAGCCCAGTTCGGCCCCAATACTTGACCCAACTTTGCCCGCTGCAATAAGCGCAGTAATCAATGGAGCCAGTGCCCGCATAATGGCGATAGATACCAGTGAAGGCAGCCACGACTGTGCGCCAAAGTTAGCCAGTGAGGGCCGCGACTGCTTGGTAAAAATTAAACCCGTGATAAAACCTGTAAAGGTGATGAGGGTGAACGAGCGTACGCCGGTTTCATAGCACTGGCGCATTACTTCTTTTATTTCGAACGGTGGCAAAAAAGCCTCCTTGAAAAAACGCAGGATAAACTTATTGATCTCGTATAAGGAAACAAAAGCGTTTGACAGGCGCGCTTTTATAGAAGGCCCCTTTTTAGCAGCATGTACCGGTGAGCTATTTACACTATCCATTTATGGCCGTAAAGGTATTATTTATGCAGATATGATTATGCTATCCATACAAAAACTTAGCTATGTTCTTTTAAAAATGATATTTCATAAATAAATGAAACCACATGCACTATAAGGCATACTTTTTAAACGCACTAAATAAAACCAGTTTCCAAACTTCAAAATGAAATAATAGTATCAGGTGAAATTTTTAACGCTTAGCTATTTATAGGGCATATTAACCATATTATTTTTGCAAATTGATTTTTTAAATTAAGAAATGATAAAATAGTATTATACGTTACTTATTAATGCAAGTACCTTTGTAGGTTACCAATTATAACCAATTTTATCCTTAGTCCGTTCCATGAAGTGTAAAGCTTTGATATTGATATGCTGTATGCTTTTGATAACCAGTTTATTAAAAGCGCAAAATGATCAGTTTCAGTTTTCGCGTTTGGATATCAATAATGGCTTGTCGCACAACCAGGTAAACTGCATTTTTAAGGACAGTAAAGGCTTTATGTGGTTTGGCACCCTGTCGGGATTAAACAGGTATGACGGGTACAAGTTTAAAATATTCAAACATTCAAGCAACGATACCACCTCGCTCAATGATGATTTTATTGTGAGCATCAGCGAAGGGCCGGGTAATAAGCTTTGGATCGAAACCCGCAATGGATTTAATATTTACGATCCCGCCACCGAAAAATTCAGCCATGATATCAGGGGCTACCTGCGGTCGGTCTCTATATCCGATGCGCACATCACCGCTATAAAAAAAGATCGCCGCGGCAATTTTTGGTTTTTACAAGCCACAATGGGGTTGTTCAAGTATGATGCGCAGTCGCATAAGATCACCCACCTGTCGCATCGGGCATCAGATACCACCTCCATTTATGCCAATACGGTTTCTGATCTGTCGCAGGATTCAAAAGGCAATATATGGCTCAGTTATTATAGCGGCGTATTAGAAAGGCTCAATCCTCAAAGCTTCAGGGTAAACTATAGGTCTTATGCGGTGGATAAATTACCGCCGGGCCTCAATACCTCTTACAAACTATACATCGATAACCAGGATGATATATGGACATACGCCCCCAGCTATTCCTCCGGGGTTTATTATTTAAATAACAAAGGGACCATCTTAAAACATTTCAGTAAAGGCATGGGGCCAACGCATCTGAATACTGATGTGATATCCAATGTGATACAGGATGATAAGGGCAGGATGTGGATAGCTACCGACCACGGCGGTATTAATTTGCTCAGTAAGCAGGATTTTAAATTCAGGTACTTGCTCAACCGCGAAGATGATAACAAAACCATCGGTCAAAACAGCATCGTGTTTATTTATAAGGACGATACCGGCATTATATGGATAGGCACTTATAAACGCGGGGTAAGCTATTACCACGAAAGCATTATCAAATTTGCACATTACACTCATCATTTATCCGATCCTAATAGTTTGCCTTTCAGCGATATCAACAATTTCGCTGAGGATAAAACAGGTAATATCTGGATAGCTACAAACGGCGGGGGATTGGTTTACTTTGATCGTAAAAACGGAAGCTTTAAACAATACCAGCATAACCCGGCTGATCCTAATAGCCTTACCAATAATGTAATTGTGTGTATGTATATTGATCATGCGCAAAAGCTTTGGCTGGGTACTTATTTTGGCGGGCTTGATTGTTTTGATGGAAAAACATTTAAACATTACCGGCATAATGATGCCATACCCACAAGCCTCTCGGAAGATAGGATATGCGCCATACGGGAAGATTCAGAAGGGCATTTGCTGGTAGGCACACTGGCCGGCGGGGTAAATGTATTGGATGATAAAACGCAAACATTTACGCATTACAAATACAGCCCTATAGAAAATGCTATCCATTCCAATTATGTGAGCGCTTTATTGGAGGATAAGCGCAAGAACCTGTGGGTAGTAACTTCATATGGTGTGGATGTGCTGATGAAGAAAACGCACCAGTTTATCCATTATATCCATGATGATAAAGATCTCAACAGCATTGTCAATAACAACACCAATAATATTTTAGAAGATAGCCGGGGTTTGATATGGATCAGCACCCGCGACGGTATCAGCATCTTTAACCCTGAGACGGGTAAGTTCACTAATATTGTGAAGCAGGATGGCTTGCCCGATAATACGGTAATTGACTTGCAGGAGGATAACAACAGTAATATATGGGCAAGCACGCCAAACGGACTAACCAACATCCTTGTTTGGCGATCTAAGGATGGCCTGAAGTTTCATTTTCTCAATTATAATGATAACGATGGTTTGCAGGGGCGTGAGTTTACCGAGAATTCATCGTTCAAAACGCATGACGGTTACCTGTTGTTTGGCGGCGGCAATGGATTCAACATATTTAAACCCTCTGATATCCATTCGAGTAAAAATGTGCCGAACCTGGTATTTACTGATTTCGAGATATTTAACGAAAGCCTGGAGCCGGGTACAAAAACTAACGGGCATATCATATTACCCAAATCCATAACCGAGTCCGGGTCGGTGAACCTGAAATATAACGAGAACTCATTTTCAATTGATTTTGCTGCGCTCAACTACTTCAACCCTGATAAGGTAAAGTACAAGTATAGGATGGATGGTTTTGATAAAGGGTGGATCTCGGCCGATAATAAAATACGGAAAGCAACCTATACCAATCTTGATCCGGGCGACTATACTTTCAAGGTGCGCAATTCAGATAATACCAACTTGGGCAGTAAAGAGCTTGTTTTGAAAGTGAGTATAACGCCACCCTTTTGGAAAACCATCTGGGCCTATATGCTTTATGCGGTGGTTATAACGGTTGCTTTGCTATATATCAGGCGCGAGGGTATCCGTAAGCTAAGAATGCAATTTGAGCTGGAGAAAGAGCGTGGAGAGGCCCAGCGTATGCACGATCTCGACCTGATGAAGATCAGGTTCTTTACCAATGTGAGCCATGAGTTCCGCACACCATTATCCTTGATAATGGCGCCTGTTGATAAAATATTGAAACAAGTATCAGAACCCGATATTCAGCGGCAATTGCAGTTAGTGAACAGGAATGCACGCCGACTGCTGAACCTGGTAAACCAGCTGCTTGATTTCAGACGTATGGAGTACCAGGAACTGAAGCTGCACGAGAAATCGGGCGATATTATCAAATTCATCAAAGAGCTATCCTATTCGTTTGGTGATATAGGCGAACAGAAACATATCACTTTTATGTTTGATACCGAGGTGGACGAATTTTACACCAGCTTTGACCATGATAAAATGGAGAGGATCATCTTCAACCTCCTGTCAAACGCTTATAAGTTTACCCCGCAGGGTGGACAGGTAAGCGTGCTGCTGAATGTGCTCACTCCGGATGATAAATCGGGCAGGCTCCTCGAAATAAAAATAATTGATACCGGGATAGGTATCCCCGATGATAAACGCGAAAAAATATTCGAGCCGTTTTTCCAGAATGATATTCCCGGTTCCATGCTTAATCTGGGCAGCGGGATAGGTTTATCCATCACCAAAGAATTTGTGAAGCTGCATAAGGGGCGGATATTTGTTGAAAGTGAATTTAACGAAGGAAGCTGCTTCACTATCTTAATGCCTGTTCAGCAACTGGATAAATCATTGTTTACAGATACGGCATTGATGATTGAGCACGAAACGGACTTTTTACCGGGACCGGGCACACAGAAAAATGGAAATATAAACAGGGACGCCAAAAAACCAACCGTGCTATTGGTGGAGGATAATGACGATTTTCGGTTTTATATCAAGGATAACTTAAAGGATTCTTTTAATATCATTGAAGCTGACAATGGCAAAAAGGGCTGGCAGAAGGCGCTTTCAATGCATCCCAACCTGGTAGTGAGCGATATCAGCATGCCCGAAATGAGCGGTATTGATCTGTGCATTAAACTAAAGGGTGATAGCCGCACCTCGCATATCCCAGTGATACTGTTAACTGCACTGATAGGTGAGGAGCAGCAACTGAAAGGTTTAGAAACCGGCGCTACGGATTACATGACCAAGCCGTTCAACTTCGAGATACTGCTATCCAAGATCAAAAACATCCTGAGCCAGCAGGAATACATGCGCAAAACCTACCAGAAGCAGGTGGAGGTTAGCCCGACTGAAATGCACGTGGATTCGCCCGATGAACTGTTCATCAAAAAAGTGTTGATGTTGATCGACAACAATATCTCCAACCCCAATTTCTCTGTGGAGGAACTAAGCGACGATATGTTTGTGAGCCGTTACACGCTTTACAAAAAGATACTGATGATGACCGGCAAAACGCCAAATGAACTGGTGCGGCAGATGCGTTTAAAACGCGCCGCCCAATTACTGGAGACCGGCCATTTAACCATATCGCAGATATGCCATAAAATTGGCTTCAAGAGCCAGAAATACTTCGTAAAGGCATTTAAAGCTGAGTTTGATATGATACCATCCCGCTACGCGGAAAAGGTGCATGAAGTCTGAACCATGATTCACATGATTTAAGGATTTTCATGATTTTCAAACCCGCGCGTCATTGCGATCCTTGACTATAAAGAAATGCTCCGGTAGGAGCTACCGCTTTGTAGCAATCAATTTCCAAAACATATTTTGCCCCGTATGGGGCTACCCTTGGGAGATTGGGTAACCCCTGACGGGGCAAAGCAAATATTTTATACATATCTACAAAGCGGTAGCCCCGATGGGGCACTAAGATCACGGCCACTGTTATCTCCACCCACTGACAAAACACTGTCAGTAACTATCCCATTTTGTATGCGTAAATTTGTATTTACGGTTTATTCATTGTTGGTATGCAATGGTGTAGCTTACCCCGTCAGGGGTAACACGTTGGTAGAACTATCCCATTCCATATGCGTAAATTTGTATATACGGTTTATTCATTGTCCGTATGCAATGGTGCAGCTTACCCCTTCGGGGTAATAGGTTGGTAGAAAAAAACAATAGGAAGATATTGCGCCGTAGGTGCAATACACACCCAGATCATAATTTAATCCTTTCAATACATTTTTGACACTTTTTACTACCTCGATTTTACCCCTTTAAGAAGTTCAAATCACTAATGACAGGGGTTCATTTGTCTATATTCTGCGTCAACATTGCTTTTTTGTTGGTTTAATATGCTGATTATCAGTTGCATGGTAGGGGTTGACATTTGTGCCCCTATTTATCCACAACGGGTCTTTAAATAGCATATAGTTTTACCCTTGTTATAATGATTATTTAACAGAGGCGGTATCGCCGATGCCATCATTATAACCCTTATAAACCATTTGATAAATTTTTAGTGAAATGATAATCGGCCCGATGGCCCTTATCATAAAGTGTTCAGAAGCTCCAGTTACGGGATGCTTTTTAACCTGTTAGCTGCATTTTTTCAGGTTGGGATATAGAGCCAATATAAGCCAACAATCTAAATTCAAATCAATATAAATTAAACTTCATTATGGGAAAATTTCTACGAATGGCATTGCTGTTTGCTTCCTTCTTCATCTGCACATCGGTGATGGCGCAGGGGACAGGAACAGCGATCAAAGGAACGGTTACTGATGATAAAGGGATCACGCTCCCCGGTGTTACAGTTACCGTAAAGGATAGCAAAGTAAATGCTATCACAAATGTGGATGGGCAATATAGCATAGTTGTCCCCGCAGGCCACCGGGCACTGGTTTTTACCTTCATCGGTATGGAAAAGCAAGAAGTGCAGATCGGTAACAAAACCACAATTAACGTACAAATGCAATCAACAGCCACCGCTTTAAGTGATGTGGTTGTTATTGGTTATGGTACACAAAAGCGGGGCGATATTAACGGCGCGGTATCTTCTATTACTGCTGCGCAGATTACTGATGTGCCCCAGGTGAGCGTTGACCAGCTAATGCAAGGCAAGGCTGCCGGTGTAACGGTAACCCAAAACTCGGGCCAGCCGGGCGCCAACGTATCGGTACATATCAGGGGCCTTACTTCTTTCTTCGGTAGCGAGCCTTTATATGTAATTGATGGGGTGGCTATCCAGGGTGGTGCGGGTTCGCCGCAATTGACCCGTACCGGTGGTGGCCAGGAAGAAACTACGGTTAGTCCGCTATCGCAGCTTAATCCAAACGATATCGAATCCATCGATGTGTTGAAAGATGCTTCGGCAACTGCTATATATGGTAGCCGTGGTGCCAATGGTGTTGTTTTGATCACCACCAAACACGGCAAGAACGGCGGAGCTAAAATTGATTACGATGGATTTTATGGGGTAGCGCAGCAAGGGAAATTCCTTCAAATGATGAACCTTTCGCAATACGCTACTTTGGAAAACACATTGGCTGATGTGTTTAATGAAGGTCGAAGAGTGGAGTTTGCAAACCCAAGCATACTGGGGCCGGGCACCAATTGGCAGCACGCCATATTCCAGAACGCGCCCGAGCAAAGCCATACCCTGTCTGTTTCGGGCGGAAAAGATGGAACGGATTATTATATATCAGGTGGTTATTTAAATCAGGATGGTACTGTGCTGGGATATAACTTTCAACGTTATTCCTTCCGCTCAAATATCAATGCGCAGGTTAAGGACTGGTTTAGATTAGGCGCGAGCCTGACTGGCAGCCATAGTCTCGAAAATATTGGCTTGGGTAGCAACACAGGTATCATCTATAATGCGCTGCTAAGCGCGCCGGATGCCCCGGTATATAATGCCGATGGCACATTCGCCGGCCCTTCAGTAACCCCTGGCGGTACAATTCAAGGCGGCCCTAACCCGGTTCAGCAGGCTTTAAGTTTGACCAATAACCTGATCAGGGATAATATGCAGGGCAGTTTTTATAACGACCTGCGGTTTTTCAGGGACCTTAGCCTGCACTCAGAAATCGACGGTAATTTTGACTGGAACGAAGCAAAAACATTTCAACCAACTTTTGCTTACGGTTCTACAGGTTCAGGCGTGGCATTCTCAAACGCTACAGCCCGGTTAAATGAATATAATTCATTAGACAATTATTGGAGTTGGGTTGAGCATTTGAACTACACCCATACGTTTGCTTCAAAGCATAACGTAACTGTATTGGCCGGTCACGAAGTATGGGAATCAACTTATGACGGCGTCCAGGCAGGTATATCGGGTTTTACCGCTGGTAACACCATCCAAACACTGGGTTTAGGTACACAAACTTCTGATGCCATCGGCGAGCCTAAAGGCAGCCAGGTAATGGAGTCATGGTTGGGTCGTGTTATTTACACCTTTGATAATAAATACAGCCTTACCGCTTCTGATCGTAGCGATAGGTCTTCAAACTTCGCACAGGGCCACCAGATCGGCTATTTCCCCGGTGTGGCAGTATCATGGAGGTTATCTGAAGAGCCATTTATGGCAGCCATCAAAACAGTTGCTGATAATATCAAGATCAGGTTAGGTTACGGTACCACGGGTAACTCAAATATCCAGGGTTACGCTTATGGATCGGCAATCAGCCCTGTAAGCACCGGTTTTGGAACAGGCTTTATATTTTATAACTATAATAACCCCCAGGTTACCTGGGAAACAGCCATCCAAAAAAATGCAGGTATTGATTTTAGCCTGTTCAATGGCCGTATTGATGGTACCTTCGATCTATACGATAAAACATCAAAAAACTTCCTTTTCCAGCAGCCATTACCTGCTTTCCTTGCGGGTGGCGTTGCTGAGTATTCTGGTGCCGCGATTATCCAGCCGCCATATAAAAATGCCGGCGAGATCGAGAACAGGGGATTTGAGTTTAGCTTAACCGGAAGGAATATAGTTACTAAAGATTTTAAATGGACCACAACTTTAGTGTTCTCAAAGTATAACAATAAAGTAATATCATTAAATGGCTATCCATCGCTGATCGGTAGTATTAACAGTAGCTTTATCAACTTGCCTGTTACCAATACCAAGGTTGGCGGCCCTATAGGCGAATTTTACGGGTATAAGGTGCAGGGGATAATCACCACTACCGCACAGTTGCAGTATTTAGCCCAGCACCCGCAAAGCGTTACAGGTATCCCATCTGTAGTAAGCAGCGACAGAACGCTGGCTAATGGGGTATATTTAGGCGATATACAATACCAGGATACCAATCACGATGGTAAAGTAGATGCGAGTGACCAGGTTGCTTTGGGTAATCCTAACCCTGATTTTACCTATAGTATCACCAATAATTTCAGCTATAAAGATTTTGACCTGTCCATATTCTTAAACGGATCTTATGGTGGTAAAATATTAGACGCGTTAAAGTTTGAAACAGAAGGTTTATCGGGCCTTTACCAAAATCAGCTTGCTGCTGCGGCTAATTTCTGGACACCAAACAATCCAACTTCAAATATTCCGGCGCCAAGGGGTGGTTTAGCCAACAATAACCTGGTTATGTCTGACCGGTTTTTGGAAAGTGCTTCTTTCCTGCGGGTACAGAACGTAAGGTTAGGGTACAATTTACCGGCACAATGGGCAAGGTATGTAAAGCTTAGTCACTTAAAAGTTTATGTAAGCGGTCAAAACCTGTATGTGTTTACCAAATACACAGGGCTTGATCCGGAAGTTGGTTCATTCAACCAAAACCCAACATTGATGAATGTTGATAATGGCAGATACCCGGCTCCACGCCTGATCGTGTTCGGACTTAACGCGGAGTTTTAACTTTTTAATCGAAATGAATATGAAAAAATATATAAAATATATGATAGGTATGGCGGCATTGGCAACGGTTGTTGCCGGTTGCAAAAAGGATTTTTTTAATCGCCCGCCCGAAAATCAAAGTACCGTTGGTACTTATTATCAAACCACATCGCAGGTACAGGCAAGTACCAACGCGCTGTATGCAGCGCCCTGGTTTGGCTACAATACTAAAGTGAGCTGGTCAATAAGCGAATTGATGAGCGGTAACGGCCGCACCTATTCATCAGATGTAGTTAACTTTGGCAATTTTTCGGTAGCAAATGGCAACTTTGAATTAAGTGCCGCATGGAATTCCCTGTTCACTGTTATAGCGCAGTCTAACGCGTTGTTGAACAACTTACCTGCTGCTGCCCCGGCATCAGTTCCTGCACCGGTGATCAATAATGCGTTAGGTGAAGCTCGTGTAATGAGGGCCGCGGCTTATTTTTACCTTGTACGCATTTTTGGTAACGTTCCGCTGGTTGAGAATCCTACAGCCGAAGCCAGTAACTTTCAAACTGTACCTACCAACCCGGTAACAGATGTTTATAAATTCATCATCAGGGACTTGAAATTTGGAGAGGCTAATTGCACGCCAATGGTAGCCAGCACCGGTCACGTATCAAGCGGTTCAGCATCAGCCTTGCTTTCAAAAGTATATTTATACATGCAGGATTACGCAGATGCGCGCACAGAAGCAGAGAAAGTGATCAATAGCGGCGAATTCGGGCTTCTTGGCGTTGATATTGCAGGTTTAAGTTATGGCGACTTGTTTAAAATTGCAAATAACAATAACAGGGAATCCATCATAGCCATGCAATGGCTGGCAAATGCCGGCTACGGCTTCGGTAACGGTATGCAATCTTCCTTAGCCTATAACAGTACGATCACCCAAACCGGTGATGGTTATGGTGTATTGGCCCCAACCTTTGACTTGGTGGATGCTTTCCATGCTGCCGGTGATACGATAAGAAGACATGCCACGATCATGCTCCCGGGCGAGTTTTATCCTGAACTTAACCAGGCAGGCGGTGGTTTTACGCTTCCAGAAAACGCCAGCTCGCAAGGAACTCACGCCCAGATAAAAAAATATGTGACCGGCTCACCTGCTGATAATAACGGCAAAAGCGCGTTCCAGTCAACAGGTATGAATACCTACATTATGCGTTATGCTGATGTTTATCTGATTGAAGCCGAAGCTATCCTGGGGGCATCTGCAAATCCCGGCGTAGGGCATGGCCTGGATACCAATGCAACAACTTCTGATCCAACTGCATTGAAATATTTTAATTTAATAAGGCAAAGAGCAGGCCTGGCCCCTAAAGCATCTATCACTTTCAGGGATATCATCAAAGAACGCCGCCTTGAATTTGCAATTGAAGGGGATTACTGGTATGATCTGGGCCGTTTGGATGGATTTAACGCATCAAGCCACCCGGTTGCTATCTCGATCATAAGCAAACAGAACAGGGGCGATTCAAGCCAGGGTACGGTAGCTTATTTTTATACCGGCGACTATACACGTTATTATGATGATTATTTTACGCCTACAAGTAGTCAGTTTGTGCTCCCTGTTCCGGCAACGGAAGCCGCAGCCGACCCTAATTTGATAAAGGCACCAGTTCCTTACGTATTTAATTAATCATATAATCATAACAAATATGAAACAAGTAATTTTTAAATCAAAAAACTTATACTGGCTGCTATCGGCGTTGATAGTATTCGGTTTCGCGTCCTGCAAGAAGGAGCACGCCAACCTGGTTGGGGGCACGGGTGCCCCGGTAATTACATCTGTAAGCACCCTAAGTAAAACCGTTACTAACAGTAGCGATTCTGTATCGGTAACCACCTACGATAACACAGGAGTGCCAACTACGGTAAAGAATCCGGCGCCGGCCCAGGTTGTCGCATTTGATTCACTTACCGCAACAGGCAACAAGGGTAATTATTATGTGATCCGTGGTACAAACCTGGGTAGCGTAACAAGTGTGCAATTTAATGGAATTTCGGCCTATTTTAACTCGGCGCTGGTTTCTGATAACGCCATTTTTGTTAGCATCCCTTCAAATGTGCCAACGGTTAATCAAAGCAATAAAATTACGGTAACCACATTGCATGGTAAGGTTAATTTTAGCTTTACGGTATTAACCCCTCCGCCAACAATTTCTGGTGTATCCGATTTTGATTTCACAGCCGGGTCACAGATCACGTTAACCGGGGTGAGTTTTGCTTCGGTAAGCAAAGTAGGTTTAGTGGGAAGTACGGCAACAGCTACTATTGTAAGCCAAACTGACGCACAGATAGTGCTTACAATGCCTTCTGCCACGGTTAACAGGACGAATCTGATTTTCACCTACGCATCCGGTACAGTTACAGCACCAACAGAATTTGTTGACCTTGATAATGCCTACCAGATCTTTGTCAACAACACTTTCGAAAACGGATGGATAGATGCTTCATGGTCCGGGCCATCAGGGCTATCTACTGCAGCTTCACATTCAGGTACCTCATCGCTTCTGGCAACTTATCCTGCCGGTGGCTGGAAAATTGAAGGCTGGGCAGATTGGAACCAACCAGGCAAATTTGTTTATGATCCAACTTATAAGTATTTCACCTTCTGGGTTAAGGGTGGTACAGTAGATCATACGCTTAACATTGAAGGCGATCAAATGGTTAACGGATACGGTCAGAATGGTAATTTCCCTATCGTAGTTCCGGCTAAGGTTTGGACTTACTTTAAGATACCTCTGGGCGCACCATCTTCTACAAGCGCAACGCTGCTTAATTTATGGGCAAACGGAACGGTTGCGCAACAGTTAGGATTCTTCCTAAAGGGACAAAGCGGTGATGTGGACGAGACCTATTATTTTGACGAGGTTGCTTTTGTAAGATAACGCATAATTCAGACTTACGAAGTCGTTAAGGCTTCGTAAGTCTATTTGAGACGATAGAATTAAGATGAGTTGATTAGTTTTTTCAGATGCCATCATCAGGGGTGCTACGGGGCATACGTTGATGGCATCTTTTAAATGGTTAGGTAACACCCGGCGCATGAAAAATTATTGTTTGATCACCTGTTTTTTGTTGTTCTTCGCGATTGATAAGGCACAGGCCCAGAAAAACCTGGTAACCAATGGCGGTTTCGAGGATGGCCTGTATGGCTGGAATAATAACGGTGCAAGGGTTACGCCCTGGGATTTAAAAAGCGGAAAACACAGCTGCGCAATCGTAGCGCCTAATGCCAGTAACTGGATCGGGATAGACCAAACCATACGCATTCCCAAAAAAGCCGTTTCTCTTGAGTGCAGCGCGTGGATAAAAACCACCAATGTGATTAAAGGCAAGGACGAATGGAACGGAGCCATATTTACAATTGAGTTTTTAGATGTGCAGGATAAAAAAATTGGCGACGGCGTAAATATTGCAAGGTTAGCCGGTGATCAGGATTGGACACTCTCCAAACAGGTGCTCAAAATACCTGCGGGGGCCGTAAGTTTTCGGGTACTGCTGGCAATGGGGTATGCCTCTGGCACTATGCTGATCGATGACGTAATGGTGAAAATGGGTACTGCTGACGAGATAGCTAAATCTTGATGTGGAATTGATGATGTGTGATAATTTATCTACGTTTATGTTAAATTTGTATTACATCAGGATTAATCATAATGCCTAATTTAATTTAAGATATGACAAGTAATGTGATGCGCGAAATAACCCCTCTTACCCCAAGTGATTGTTTTACTATTTTTTCGAGGGTTAAAAACAAATTTGATTTCCCCCTGCACTATCACGAAGAGTATGAACTTAATCTTATTTTAAATGCTAAAGGCGCCAAAAGGGTTGTTGGCGGGCATATTGAAATGATCGATGATTTGGAATTGGCCCTGGTTGGCCCTAATCTTTATCATGCCTGGTTCACGCACCAGTGCCAGAGTGAGGAAATTACAGAGGTGACCATCCAGTTCCATAAGGATCTTTTTGATGAGAAATTCCTGAAAAGAAACCAGCTTAGTTTTGTGAAAAACATGCTTGAGCGTGCGCAAAGGGGCATATTGTTCTCGCCAGAGACAGTACAGGCATTGAAGGACAGGCTGTTATCATTGGAAAAAAAGACCGGGTTTGATTCCGTATTGGAATTGCTTTCTATTTTGCACGATCTTTCTATTTCCCGTAATACACGCACGCTTTCAGATCCCAGCTTTACTAATGAGAAGTTCTTTTACAACAGCAGGCGTATTGAAAAAGTATTCGAGTTTATGAACACCAATTACAATAAGCAGGTGTCCCTGGCCGAAGTATCGAGGATCGCAAACATGCCTGAAGCTTCATTCAGTCGCTTTATAAAGAAACGCACCGGTAAAACATTTATCGATAGTTTAAATGAGATCAGGCTGGGCCACGCTTCACGAATGCTCATCGATACCACCAACACTGTAGCCGAAATTGCCTACAAATGCGGGTTCAATAACATCTCCAATTTCAACAGGATTTTCAAACGCAAAAAGTTTTGTATCCCCAAGGAATTCAGGGAAACATACACCGGAAACCGTGTTTTTATTTGATCAAGATCAACAAAACGTTAAAATAGTATTAGATCAACGTTGTTAAACTATCTACTTTTAGATTATACCAATTTATTGTTTTGAATAGGCTTTTTAGGGTCAAATAAACAAGGGAAATTGCCAGGCAGGCCAATTAATCGTGGAAATCCTTTCATCCTGAAAATCAAGGTTCAGACAATCTTCAAATCAAACAATGAGATTATCCATCATAGATATAGCCATCATTTTGCTCTACCTGTCAAGCACTATATTTATTGGGCTTTGGTATCGTAAAAAAGCGCGGCAGAATAAGGAAAGCTATATGCTCGGCGGTCGTTCATTGCCCTGGTATAAACTGGGTTTGAGCGATGCCTCTGATATGTTTGATATCAGCGGAACCATGTGGATGGTAAGCCTCTGCTTTGTTTATGGCATGAAAAGCATCTGGATACCCTGGCTGTGGCCGGTATTTAACCAGGTGTTTTTAATGATGTACCTTTCGCGCTGGCTGCGCCGTTCAAACGCCTCAACCGGCGCCGAGTGGCTGGCAACCCGATTTGGCAAAACCGGGCCGGGGGTAAGCAATTCCCACAAAGTGGTGATTGCCTTTGCCCTATTGAGCTGCCTTGGCTTTATGGCCTATGGCTTTATCGGCCTGGGTAAATTCATCGAAATATTTGTGCCCTGGGATATGATTAAAGGCTATATCCCATTTGATGTTGCGCCGCAATATGTGCCTCACGTATATGGAGTGATCTTTACGCTGTTTGCCATGTTCTATTCCATTTTGGGCGGTATGCACAGCATTGTGGTTGGGGATATGGTGAAATATGGCGTGATGACCGTTGCCTGTATCTGGATAGGATTTATAGCAGCCGGGCAGTTAAGCAGTCATCATTTAAATGTACCGGCTGGCTGGTACAGCCCGTTTTTCGGAACGCACCTGAACCTTAGCTGGACGGGTATCATCACCGAGGTAAATGCCAAAATAAAAAGCGACGGCTATTCCCTATTCGGCCTGTTTTTTATGATGATGACTTTTAAAGGCTTTTTTGCCGCATTGGCCGGTCCTGCACCGAACTACGATATGCAGAAAATACTATCCACCCGCTCGCCCGAGGAGGCCAGTAAAATGAGCGGCTTTGTAAATATCATCCTGTTGCCTATCCGTTATACCTTAATTATCAGTCTGACTGTTTTGGGGCTGGTATTTTATCACCAGATGAACTTGAAAGACGGCACCGGCGCGATAGATTTTGAGCGGATATTGCCTGCAGTTATCAATAATTTCCTGCCGGTAGGGCTGGTGGGTTTATTGCTGGCGGGTTTGTTGGGTGCTTTCATGAGCACCTTCAGCGGAACAATGAATGCCGCGCAGGCTTATATCGTAAATGATATCTACCTTAAATACATCAACCCAAAAGCATCCACCAAAAAGATCATTTCTATGAACTACCTGGTGGGCATTGTAGTGGTAGCAGTGGGAGTGATCCTCGGGTTTTTTGTGAAGGATATCAATAGCGTTTTGCAATGGATCGTATCAGCGCTGTATGGCGGCTATATTGCATCCAACGTATTGAAATGGCATTGGTGGCGCTTTAATGCGAATGGTTTCTTTTGGGGAATGCTCACCGGGATCGTAGTGGCAATGTTATCATCCATATTTATACCGCAAGATCAGTTACTGAATTGGTTCCCGGTACTTTTTGGATTGTCACTTGGTGGGTCTATCATCGGTTCTTACATGGCACCACCTACCGAAGAAGCCGTACTCAAATCATTCTACAAAAACGTTCGCCCCTGGGGTTTTTGGGAGCCGGTAAAGCAGGCTGTTTTAGTTGATGACCCTTCGTTTCAGCATAACAAAAACTTTAAACTGAATATGTTCAACGTGGTAATTGGCACCATGGCCCAATGCTGCCTCACTATTTTGCCCATGTACCTGGTGCTCGGTAAAAAGATGCCGCTGTTGGCTACCATAGCCATACTGGCGGTTATTATGGTGATACTGAAAAAAACATGGTGGGATAAATTGAAAGATTATTGAAGGATGGACGGTGCGTCGGGTTCCCCTCTCGAGAGGGGCAGGGGTGTGTCAATAACAAGATAGGAATAAAGAAATATTTAATATGACTGAATTTAATAAACGGTTAACCCAGTTGCAAAACAACTACCAGCAATTGGTAACCAGGCCCAATAAAAAACAGGAAACAGGCAACGGTATTTTTGACCGTTACCAGAATCCAGTATTAACAGCCGCGCACACGCCGGTTTTCTGGCGGTATGATCTTAACCCGCAAACCAATCCCTTCCTGATGGAACGCTTTGGCATCAATGCGGTATTCAACGCCGGATCCATTAAATGGGATGGAAAATATTTGCTGGTAGCAAGGGTAGAAGGGTTGGACCGTAAATCGTTTTTTGCCATAGCCGAAAGTCCTAACGGTATCGATAATTTCACTTTTTGGGAGTACCCGGTAAACCTGCCCGAAACGGACGAGCCGGACACCAACGTATATGACATGCGCTTAACGCTACATGAGGATGGCTGGATCTACGGCCTGTTCTGCACCGAGCGTCGCGACCCGGAAGCGCCCGCGCACGACCAATCCATGGCCATAGCAGCGTGTGGCATCACCCGCACAAAAGATATGTTGAACTGGGAGCGCCTGCCTGATTTGGTAACTAAATCTCCACAACAACGTAACGTGGTTTTGCACCCTGAATTTGTAAATGGCAAATATGCGCTCTACACTCGTCCGCAGGATGGTTTTATCAGTGCCGGAACAGGCGGTGGTATTGGTTTTGGCCTGGCGAAAACAATGAAAAAGGCAGTTATCGACCAGGAGATCATCATCGACAATAAAAACTACCATACCGTTTATGAGGCCAAAAACGGTCAGGGCCCTGCCCCGATAAAAACTGAAAAAGGTTGGCTGCACCTGGCACATGGTGTTCGTAATACAGCGGCGGGCTTAAGATATGTGCTGTATATGTTTATGACTGATCTGCACGACCTAACCAAAGTATTGCACAAACCTGCGGGTTACTTTTTAGCTCCCGAAGGTGAGGAAAGAGTAGGTGATGTATCCAACGTGGTATTCAGCAATGGCTGGATAAAGGATGATGGCGATACAGTTTACATTTATTACGCATCATCAGATACACGCATGCATGTGGCTACAAGTTCAGTGGCCCAGCTGCTCGATTACGTGATGAACACTTCTGAAGACGGTCTGCGTTCGGCGCTTTCCGTAAATACTTTGAACCAGGTAATTGATAAAAACAAGAATTTTTTACACGCCCAAAAGGATGATCTGATCCAGGCAAGCTAAGCGAATATGAATACAGTGGGAACGGTAAGGGAGCAATTGGATAGCTATAAAAGTGAGCTTAATGCTGAATTAAGTAATATCCTTGATTATTGGATAAATCATACCCAGGATATTGTTGATGGCGGTTTTTATGGAAAGATCGACAATGATAATCACCCCATTTCTCATGCGCCCAAAGGCTCTGTATTAAATGCCCGCATCCTGTGGAGCTTCTCATCGGCATACAATCTCACCGGCAAAAAAGAGTACCTGAAAATTGCTAATAGAGCTTATCGATATATTGTTGATCATATTATAGATAAAAACTATGGCGGTGTATACTGGACGGTTGATCATCTCGGCAAAAAACTGGATGCTAAGAAACAAGTATATGCAAGCGCATTTACCATTTACGCTTTTAGCGAATATTACAAAGCATCGGGACAGGAACAAGTGTTAAACCAAGCCATTGATCTGTACAGGCTTTTGGTGGCTAAAAGTTTCGATCGTGATGAAACAGGATACCTCGAAGCGTTTACTGAAAATTGGCAACCGATCAGCGACCTGCGCCTGAGCGCCAAAGATGCCAACGAGAAAAAGACCATGAACACACACCTGCATGTGCTGGAGGCTTATACCAACCTCTATTGTGTATGGCCCGATGAAACATTGCGGGAGCAGGTGGTTATGCTGCTACACAATTTCCTGGATCATTTCATTGATGCGGGTACTGGTCACCTTAACCTGTTTTTTGATGAGGATTGGAACAAGCGGTCGACCCTCATATCATACGGTCATGATATTGAGGCTGCATGGCTCTTATTGGTTTCGGCAGAGGCGATCGATGATGCCGGGTTGATAAAGCGGCTTAAAGACATCGCTGTAAAAATAACCGAAGCGGCAATAGAAGGTTTGGATGCTGACGGAGGCTTATGGTATGAATACGAGCCAGCGAATAACCACCTGATAAAAGAAAAACACTGGTGGGTGCAGGCCGAAGCGATGATCGGTTTTTTTAACACCTGGCAAATTACCGGGGATGAGAAATACCTCAACCTGTCAATCAATAACTGGGATTTTGTAAAGGATAAAATATTGGATAAAAACAACGGGGAGTGGTTTTGGGGTATCAATGCGTATGGCAGGGTAATGCGATCAGAAGATAAAGCTGGTTTATGGAAATGCCCCTATCATAACAGCAGGGCCTGTATGGAGATCATTAGAAGAATAACAACAAGCATTTAAAGAAAATGAAAAGTTTAAAAAGAACAAGCGCGATACTTCTGGTAGCATTGATGGTTACTTACTCCTGTAAAAAAGCACCATCGTCCAACCAAAACAACAACAATACAACTACCATTCCTACTTCAACCGGTAATACACCAAGTACGATTGTGTTGCCAACCGACCCGGATGTTGCCGTAACGCAAGGCTTTTTCCTTAATAATTCCTGGCAGCCAAAAACACTGGTCGACCCGGCAACGCAGGATCTGTTAAAACCAACCGCAAGTGAAGGTATTGTGGTAAGCCTTGACTTGAGCAAGGTGATCACTAAAACTTCGCCCTTCTTATTCGGCAATAACACCAACCCTTTTATGGGCCAGTTTGTAGATCAGCCGATTTTGATGAGTGGCCTTACCACATTATCTCCCAATATTTTAAGGTTCCCGGGCGGCAGTTTATCCGATGTTTATTTTTGGAACGGAGGCTTCAATCAAAGCCCTGCAGATGCCCCGGCCCAATTGTTGGATCTGAATGGTACTGCATCTGCTGCCGGTTACTGGTACGGTAATAATACGGATGATTGGACATTTACACTGGACAATTATTATAAAGTATTGCAGCAAACCAACAGCACAGGTTTAATAACAGTAAACTATGGCTATGCACGTTATGGCACCGGCCCGCATCCCGACCAAACCGCGGCACATTTAGCGGCCAATTGGGTGAGATACGATAAGGGCCGCACAAAATATTGGGAAGTGGGCAACGAAAACTATGGCAATTGGGAGGCCGGTTACCGCATCAATACTACCACAAACCAGGATGGCCAGCCGGCAGTACTTACAGCAGGTTTATATGGCCAGCATTTTAAAGTTTTTGCCGATTCGATGCGTTCGGCCGCCTCACAAATAGGCGCCACTATTGAAATAGGTATCGTATTGACCGAAGCCAACGATAATTCAACCAATGTAAGTAATTGGAATGCAGGTGTATTAGGTGCGGCGGGTAACTCGCCCGATTTTTTTGTGGTACATAATTATTATACGCCTTATGAGAAAAATTCAAGCGCCGATGTTATTTTGGGAACACCTGTTCCGGTTTCAAAATCTACTATGGACTGGGTAAAAACCAGTGTGCAGAATGCAGGGGTAACACAAAAGCCAGTGGCTATGGACGAGTATAATATTTTCTCGACCGGATCAAACCAGATGGTGTCACAGATCGCCGGGGTACATGGCGTAATGGTTTTGGGTGAATTGTTAAAGAACCAGTTCAGTATGGCGAGTCGTTGGGACCTGGCGAATGCCTGGGATAATGGCGATGATATGGGGATGTTTAACAATTCCAGCCATGATGGTGAGGTAGAACCAGGAGCAGCGACCTGGGGTGCACGCCCGGCATTTTATTATATGTATTACTTCCAAAAATATTTTGGCGATAGGATGGTATCATCTACAGTAACAGGAAGCAGCGATATATTAAGCTACGCCTCATCCTTTACCTCGGGGCAGGCAGGCGATATTTTGGTTAATAAAAGCGCAACTGCCCATACAGTTACTATTATCATCAACAACTTCCTGCTGGGCAGCAAATACTATTATTATACCCTCAGGGGTGGCACGGAAGCAGTTTTCTCGCGTAAGGTTTATGTCAATGGCAATGGGCCTTCGGGCGTGTCGGGTGGGCCTTCCAATTTCGCTACCATCGCAGCCAGTTCAGCTAATATATCCGGTGGCATTACAGTTATCGTACCGGCTTATGGGGTAGTATATTTAGTTGCAGATAAAACCAATTAATGTAAAATTAAAATTATGATGAGGCTGTTTTTTAACGAATTGCTGATGGTCGAAAAAAGGATGTGGGGTACCATTCAAAAAGTATTTAAACAAGCGATACCATCTCACGATGTGGTAGTGCTTCGGTTGATTAAATAACAATAAACAGAATAACCAATGCCACAGCTTTTATAATATATGATGAAACATCTTTATAGATCAATTTTCACTGCCCTGTTGCTGTCAAGCAGCTTATTTACCTCGGCACAAACATATAGCCCATGTGATAAAAATGCCACTAAAGAAACGCGGTGGCTGTTCAGTAGTATGCAGCGGCTGATAGGCGCGGGGGTGATGCTGGGGCATCATGACGACATGGCTTATGGTGTGGGATGGAAATTTGATGCCGACCGTTCGGATGTGAAAAGTGTGACCGGTTCCTACCCATCGGTGTATGGATGGGATTTGGCAAAGATCGAACATGACAGTATCCACGATATCAATGGCATACCCTTCAAATTGCAAAAGAAGCTGGTTGAACAAGTTTATGAACGTGGTGGAATTAACACCTTTTGCTGGCACATGGACAATCCGGCCAATGGTAAAACGGCCTGGGATACCACACAGCAAACTGTTAAAGAACTAATCCCCGGCGGTGCTTATAATAAGGCTTATGTTGAAAATTTAGATAAAGCGGCTACGTATTTATCAGGGCTGAAAGGGCCGGAAGGCGAGGCTATCCCCATCTTATACCGCCCTTTTCATGAGCTGACGGGCAACTGGTTCTGGTGGTGCAAAAACACCTCCTCTGCCGAAGATTTCAAAACACTGTGGCGTTTTACCATTGATTATTTACGTAACACCAAAAAGCTGCATAATTTATTGATCGTTTTTTCAGTGGCTGATTTTAATTCGGAAGCTGATTTTATGGACCGCTATCCCGGTGATGATTATGTTGATTTTATTGGCTTTGATAATTATTGTACACAAGGTATCCCTTTATTCGAAAAAAACCTCAATATGCGCCTGGCACTGCTGGATGTGATCGCTGCCAAACACCACAAAGTCGCCTGCCTTGCCGAAACTGGTTTTGAAGGCATCCCGAGTAATGATTGGTGGACGAAAGTTTTGTTGCCCACCCTGGCAAAATACAAAACATCCTATGTGTTATTATGGCGCAATGCCAATACACACCATTTTTATGCCCCGTATCCGGGTCAGCAAAGCGCCGATAATTTCAAGCAATTTGCAGATAGTCCGAAAACCATGTTTCAAAACCGTTTGACGCCTTTATCGGTGTATGGGAAACCAATGTCGGGTAAATAATCAAGTGATTTTAATGCCCCGGCTATGAGCTAAAATGTTGATAATCTTGTAAATTCTAATCAATTTTTAACCGGGCTCTAATTGTGGCCTAATGCCGGTAGCATAGCTTTATGCCAAATAAAAAAGGCATGAAAAGAATCTTTACCATTATCTCATTGATTTTTATAGCAGTACCTGCATTTTCGCAAATCAATGCTAACGGCATCGCGGGTAACATGCTTATTTTATCCATTGGCGCTAATAAAACTTTCATCAATAACCCCGGCTTTGATGCATGGACCAAATCAAACTATAATAAAACGGAAGGCAATTTAATGAGCGGCCATCTTGATTTCGCCATCATAACAAAAGCCTATGATTTTGGGATACACGCAAGCGCTCCCTTTCCTTATAGAGTTAGCTCATTATATTTTGGTAAAAGGCTCACCACCCAGCAAAGTAAAATTTCTTCATTCCTGAATTTAGAGATAGGTGAGCTTGAAGCCATTTACACTGATATTGCGCCTGTTGATTATATTCCTACCGCAGCCGAAGAGGGAAGAAAATTGCAATTACATTATGACGCATTCTATTTTGGCTTATCCAGTAAGAATTACATTAATGCATTAAGCTTTAAAAGCGGGAAGGGCAAAAAAGCTGTTTCGTTCAATTCAGGCTTTTATCTTGATCTCGGATATGAGCCCTGGGGCGGAGATTGGAGTTACGGATATTATACCGGATCGGGCAAATACGCTGAATTTCATAGCCACACAGCTTATGGCATTCCCCACCTTAATAACCTGTTCATAGATGCGGGTATATTTTTGGGGATGGGTAGTTGATTGCAATCTTACAATTTGGTTTTGCTGGAGATCACCGTTACACAGATACCCATACAAGCGATCAGGATAAATGATGCCCTTAAAGTAGCCAGCGCGGCTATAAACCCGATGATGGAGGGGGCAATAAGAAATCCCGAAAAACCAATGGTTGATACCGCCGCGAGGGCAACACCAGGCGCCATCGTTTTTGACTTTCCCGCAGCGCTGAAAACCATCGGTACTACTGATGATACACCGATGCCCACCAGCATAAAGCCACCCATGGCCGATAATAAATAAGGAAAGGCTACAGCGATAAGCAACCCAATTGCCGTGAGTATTCCGCTCACCTGTAATATCCGTTTTAGCCCAAAGCGCCCTGCAAACCAATCGGCTATAAACCGCGCGCCGGCCATTGCGCCCATAAAACAAGCATAGCCCGCACCTATCCAGGCTTTATTCGGGTGCACGATATCCCTGAAATAGATGGTACTCCAGTCGAACATCGCGCCCTCGCAGATCATAGAACAGAATGCGATGATACCCAGTTTGATCAATGAACTATCCGGCATAACAAATATTGGCCCGCTGTCCGCGGTTTTATCGTTCTTAAGCGACCGCGCCGCGATAACAATACTGATGATAATGGTAACAGATATAATAGCGAAATGATGAAAGGGGTCGATCCCTTCGGCTATCATAAAGGTGCCGATACCTGCTCCGGTAAACCCCGCAAGGCTCCATAACCCGTGAAAGGAAGCCATAATAGGTTTATCATACAGTTGTTCGGTGGCAACGGCCTGTGTGTTGACAGAAATATTAACCGCGTTACTCGAAAAGCCAAAAAGCCACAAGCAGCCTATTAATTGGATGCTGTTTTGAGCCAGTCCGAGACTTATCAGCGTAATTCCGTAAACCGCTAACGCGCTGATCAGTAATCTGCGACTGCCTATTTTGGTAATGATCCAGCCTGAGAACGGGAGCGAACACATCAATCCAACAGGCAAGGCCGAAAGCACCCCACCCAGTGCAGCAAAAGACAAACCAAGGTTTTGCTGTATGCTGGCAATACGTGATGCCCAACTGGCAAAGCAAAGCCCGGCCATAAAAAACATGGCCCCCACGGCTATGCGCAGCGCTAATCTCGACTTGGTATCTATGGTTATTGCAGTATCCATTTTAAGTACTAAGTGTAAAAAGTACACTAAGTTGGTTTAATACAAAGATATTCATATTAAACGTAAATGCAACATTTATTTTCGGCTCGATTATTAAAACTTAACTAAAAATGTAAGAGTGGGGTTAGCAATTATTCAAAACATTACCCGCAGTTGCCATCAGGGCTGCAGCTTTCGCCTTCAATAAT